>CALGCE010000291.1 GCA_937884625.1 uncultured Clostridia bacterium | reverse complement strand
ATTTGCAGGGTATCCCGATAACAGGAAGCGTAGTATTAGCTGCAATTGCTCCTGCCAAATGTGCCGCCATACCTGCCGCCGCAATTATTGCTCCAAAACCGTTTTTACGAGCGTTTACCGCAAAATCTCTTGCCTGCTCGGGCGTTCTGTGTGCAGAAAAAATGTGTACCTCATAAGGTATACAAAATTCTTTAAGAACTGCAACTGCTTTTTCAATTATCGGCAGGTCACTGTCACTACCCATAACAATCCCGACTTTTTTCATTTTTTCACTCCCCCAAATTAAAAAACGAAAAGAACGCACTTCAACCCCTTGGTTTAAGTGCGCCCGAATTTTAAGCCTTTCAGGGCAAACACCCTTTAATTACCTAATAAGTATACCAAAAAACATTCGACAAGTCAACACGAAAAAACATACTTTTTTTACTTTTTGCAGTATATACACAACTGATAATACTAATAATGATATTAGTATGCAAAACAACGAAAATTTTTCCAAATTAAGGATGATAAAGTGAATAAAAAAAAATCGGTATTAAAAATTTCATTTATAGTGTTTGCCTGCGGACTTACAGTGTTTTTTTCTGCATATATTTATCTGTACGCCAACCTAAAACAACAAGAGCAAACGGCACAGGCAAAAAAGCAGGACGTCCCGTACTCGTCAGAAGAGCCCAAAAACTCCGGTCTTCTTATAAATTTTCCTGATAACAGCGGACTTCTTGTATACCTTGATTTTACATCGCAAATGGTATACACTTCGATAATTGAGGACAGTAGTGTACAGCAAGAGCAATATTACGGATATTCTGTCAATTACACGATAAATGCAGACTATGATTTAATAGGTGCAATTATTGACCGTATAGGCGGAATTGAACTTAATCTTGACGGAGAAGAACTGCGGTACACGGGAGTGCAGTTGACCGATATAATTTCTTCGAAAACCGATATTTCGTCACTTAAACGTGATATAATATGTGCCGTTTTTAAAAAAATTTCAAAAAACGGCTTTTCAAAAGACGATTTTGTGTATATAATTGAAAACAGTGAGACCGACCTTACAGTACCTGACTGCTATTATTGGCAGGATTATATAGGTGAAATGAGTTCAAGGTTCGTGCTTACAAATTAATTTCAGGAAGGAAAAACTGTTATGAAAAGAATATTATCCGTTTTTTTATGCGTTTTTATGACAGTTTTACTGTGTTCGTGCAAAAAGATAGATTTTTCCGATTATTCAAGCATAGTTCAGACCATCGAAGATAAAGCGGAAAGTATCATTGCCGATAAGTTTGATGTTGATATATCAGGTATAAAGGTAGAAAATATTCCTGTACAGCCGTCCGAAAACGAACTAATACTGAACAATGCGGATGACAGGGTATGGACACTTGAATCTACACCGGTTAAATCCTCTTCAAAAAGACCTTTGTATTATGACTGTATAACAAAAGAGCAAAGGAGAATTTACTCTGTCTTGCTTACCGCCGCAAACAAAATGACAACGGGGTGGATAAGTTTAGGCAACTGCAAAAACACATATCAAGACGATATATCTGTGGCATACCGTGCACTTATGAGCGATTATCCCGATTTATTTTGGTTGCCGAGTTCATACTTTTTAGGCAACAGAGGAAAACCGTATTCCGATATACTTATAGCCTTTTGCTATCACAATGATGGCGGAAACTGCGACTATATAATAAAAAAAGATGATAAGAATAAAATGAAAACCGAACTTGAAACGGTTGTTTCAGATATTGTGCAGGGTGCAAAAGGTCTTGAAAGCATATACGAAAAAGAACTTTACATTCATGACAGAATATGTGAAAAGGCAAGTTATGAAGTCACAGATGACACTCTTATATATACTGCGTACGGTGCTTTGGTAACAGGCAGAGCGGTATGTGAGGGATATTCAAGGGCTATGCAACTTGTTTGCGACAAAGTAGGTATACCCTGCGTTTTGGTGTATGGAGATGCATCGGGCGAGGGACATATGTGGAACCTTGTAAGCATTAACGATGAATGGTATCATCTTGACGTCACTTGGGACGATACCGATGACAAAATTTACAGAACCTATTTTAACGTCTGCGACAGTGAAATACTTGAAAGCCATACCGAATATGATACCTACATTCCGCAAATAGACAAAACCATCCCCGATGGCGATAAATATAATCTTTTAAGTTTTATATGTGATAAAACAGATTTTAATTTTTTCAACATTAACGGTTATATCCTTGACAGCAATGGAAACAACACAGTAAAGACTATTTCAGACGAATACTCAAAGGGTAAAAATTTTGCACAGTTAAAGGTTGAGGATGAACAGTTACTCTCGGTGCTTAAATTAACCCACACACCGTATATTGTGAAAATTCAGGCGAAATTAGCCAGAAAATACGGCAAAAACATAATTATTAACGGAATATCAATAACCAATAATGTAGTAACTTTTTATTGGTAGCATACGGCGGGTTAGTTTTTAGTTTCTAGTTTTTAGTTTTTAGATAATAACCCGTTAAATTATTAATTGTGCATCGAGGACCGTTCCCTAAAACTTTATATTATCCTGTATGGGCATACTATGTACGCCCGTCAGATTTGGCATAAAAATATACTGGCGAACACAGTTCGCCAGTAATTTTTTGTAACATTAACTTTATTAATACTTTTGTAGGGTACGACGTCCTCGGCATACCTTTTAAAAACGGTTTGTGAATTTTCGGTGTGTCGAGGACGCCACACCCTACAACCGAGACAATTAATTTATTATCCGCGTCAACTGCTCGGGCACAGCAACAAAAATCAGATTACAACGCCACG
>CALGCE010000290.1 GCA_937884625.1 uncultured Clostridia bacterium | reverse complement strand
ATCCATAAACATCCAAATCGCCCTTATGGAAATAACTTCGAGATTTATTATTTTACTATCACTAACTTTTCTTGTTGAACCATTTTCATAGTAATTTACTGTTATAGTATAATCACCTTCTCCTTCTGGTTCACTATCTTCAAAAGCATTAAATGATTCTATACCTATAATACTATCTTCTTCTAATTCTTCTGTTTCCCTTTCTTCATTATTATATGATACAATCGTTACAGGTGTGTAAAAAATATTTCAAAAATTAAAATACCGAAGTTTTTATCACTCTACGAAAAAGGATTACATAATACTTTGGATTACTGCACACTTAAAGAATGTCGGGGTATGGAATTTAAGTCCGATAAACTAATACCCGTAAACCTTGACGGAGAAATAATAGAAAGTAAAAATATGAAATTTGAAATAGTTAAAGATGCTGTTTCATATATTGTTCCTGTGGGCGTAGAAGATAAATTGTTAATAAAAGTTTAAATTTGTTTGACTTTACTTGACTTTCAGAAATAATTGGATATAATTAGTAATTATAATATGTCATAAGACATAAGTTTGGAGGAATTATAATGAATATCAAGCCGTTGGCTGATAACGTTGTCATTAAGGCAACACAGGCAGAAGAAACAACTAAAAGCGGTATTGTGCTTACATCTGCAAGCAAAGAAAAACCGCAGATTGCACAGGTAGTAGCAGTAGGACCGGGAGGCATTGTTGACGGTAAAGAAGTTAAAATGACCGTTAAGGTCGGAGATAAAGTAATCGCCGCTAAATATTCGGGTACCGATATTAAAATTGATGATGAAGAGTATACAATTCTTCATATTGCCGATATTTTAGCAATAGTAGAGTAATAGGAGGATTACAGATATGGCAAAGAATATAGTTTTTGGCGAAGAGGCAAGAAAGTCACTTCAAACAGGTGTTGATAAACTTGCTAATGCGGTTAAGGTAACATTAGGACCAAAGGGAAGAAATGTTGTACTTGATAAAAAGTACGGCTCACCGCTTATTACAAATGACGGTGTTACGATAGCAAAGGAAATTGAACTTGACGACCCGTTTGAAAATATGGGTGCTCAACTTGTAAAAGAGGTATCTGTTAAGACTAACGATGCCGCAGGTGACGGTACTACCACCGCTACTGTTTTGGCACAGGCACTTATAGCAGAGGGTATGAAGAACGTAGCCGCAGGTGCTAATCCTATGGTCGTTAAAAAGGGCATAAAATCTGCTGTTGATACTGCTATTGATACAATAGTTAAGAATTCTAAAAAGGTCAGCGGTTCCGACGATATAGCAAGAGTAGCCACCATTTCATCAGGCGACGAAGTTATAGGCAAACTTATAGCAGAGGCTATGGAAAAGGTATCTGCCGATGGTGTTATAACGGTTGAGGAATCAAAGACTGCCGATACCTATTCGGAAGTTGTCGAGGGTATGCAGTTTGACCGTGGATATATAACCCCTTATATGGTTACCGATTCCGATAAGATGGAAGCCGTAATTGATGATGCATTAATCCTTATTACAGATAAGAAGATTTCAAATATTCAGGAGATTTTACCATTACTTGAGCAGGTTGTTCAGAACGGAGCGAAGCTCTTAATCGTTTGTGAGGACCTTGAAGGTGAAGAAGATGGCGAGGATAATGTGATCATTGATCCTGTTTCAACTTTAGATTTAACAAGCTCATTAACTTTCTGGATAAGGTCACGCTGTAAATCAAGATTCCCTGTAATTTTACCCCATCTAGCTGAGCCAGTATCTTCATTTGTGATCTCATTAAGAGGAACTCCGTTATACATTGGAATTATACCGTCTGGACCAACAAAGTTCAAAGGCAATACTCTATTATCATCACCAATATTAAGAGCAGTTTTCTTACAATATTCTACAATATAATCTGAAGAACCTATTGTTAAAGAACTCTCTGTGCTAGTATTAGAAAGTTTAATATGCAAAGCTTCTGGTAATTTTTCTGCAGGAATTTCAATAGTAACAGCTTGATTTACTGAACTATAAGTTTCAGATACCCAACCATTATCTGCTTCTAATTGCCAAGTAACATTCAAAGGAAGAATAAGATTATTTAAGTTAATCTTAAGACCTTTAATAGAGTTTCCTTTATTAGCAACTTCTGCATATAATACTTTAAAGTTTTCATCAAAAGAGATTAAAGCGTCGCCATTATAATATTGCTTAGTTTTTGTAGTCTTAATAGACTGAGACTTAACAACATCATCGATTTCATACTGAGAATAGTCTTTTACATAATTTTTATTTTCAATTACATAACGACCTGGTCCATTTGGTAATTCTTTAATATTATCATAAGCACTAAGAAGTTTTTCTCTTTCTTCTGATGTGATATGTGGAGAATTAGGCTTATTGATATTATTTGTATGATCTTCAAAAAGTGCTTTAGCTTTTTCTATTTCTGCAAGAGTTTCTGCAGTTACTCTTGTTTGGTCATTCCATTTTTCTCTTTCTTCTTGAGTAATATGGATAATTCCATCTTGTGTGTGCTCATTAAAAGCTACTTGAGAAACAAATGCATTTAAGTTTGGAAGATCTTTTAATTGTTTCCATTCACCTTTTTCACTATAGAACCAATATGTTGATACATTTGCTTTTCCTTCTTCAGATTTTGGTTCTACTAAATAGAAACGACTTAATTCACCACCATCTGGGAATGTTTTTTCTAAAACTTCAATAGGATGGGACTCACTTGAAATATCACTAGAATTTAGGCTATCTAAAATACTAGGATTAATCACTTCACTATCAATCGAA
>CALGCE010000289.1 GCA_937884625.1 uncultured Clostridia bacterium | reverse complement strand
ACCGAAGATGAGCTCCTCACTATGGTAAATGTGAGCCAGGAGGAAGGTATCATCGAGGATGAGGAGAAGAAGGCGCTGATCGACCGCAAGCACGAGATCAATAAATTCAAGTTCTTCTACAATAGACATATCGCAAAACTCGTTTATATTCTTATCCCCTACCGTAACCGCAAGATATTCGGGTTTAAGCCTTGCACCGTGACAGTCGGGACAGTTACTTTCGGTCATATAACTTTCAAGTTCTGCTCTTGCGTAATCGCTTTTTGTATTGGCGTACCTGCGTTCAAGGTTATTTACTATCCCCTCAAACGGTGCACAGTAGGTACCCCCACCCCACTCGTTATTGCGTGTGAGTTTAAGTTTTGTTTCTCCCGTACCGTAAAGCACTGCTTTTTTAGCATCCTCAGGCAGTGACTTAAAAGGCGTGTTTATATCAAAACCGTAATAATCTGCTATTCCCCTGTAATACATCTCGGCAATCGCACCCGAATCGGGATGAAACCAAGAATTAACGCCCCAACCCGATGCCTTAATACAACCGTCTATAAGCGATTTATCCTCATCGTTTATTATAAGGCGTGGGTCAATTTTCATAAAAACGCCTATACCCGTACAGGTAGGACACGCACCGAGCGGATTATTAAAAGAAAACATAGTAGGTGTCAGTTCGGGTATACTTATACCGTGTTCCTCACAGGCGTAACTCTGCGAAAACTCCAACTCCTTACCGCCTACAACATCAACCGATACAAGTCCGCCTGAAAGCGAAACGGCGGTTTCTATACTGTCTGTAAGACGGGAAAGTATATCTTTTTTAATAACAAGACGGTCTACTACTACCTCTATCGTGTGTTTCTTGTTTTTTTCTAACTTAATTTCTTCCGAAAGGTCATAAATATTACCGTCTATTCTTACCCTGACAAAACCCGACCTCCTCGCATTTTCAAGTTCTTTTGCGTGTTCGCCTTTTCTGCCCTTTACAACGGGGGCAAGTACTTGAATTTTAGTACCCTCATCAAGTTGCATAACGGTATCTACTATCTGGTCGGTCGTTTGCTGACTTATCTCTTTACCGCAGACAGGACAGTGCGGTATTCCCACTCTCGCATACAAAAGACGCAAATAATCATATATTTCGGTAACCGTACCAACCGTTGAACGGGGATTTTTCGAGGTGGTTTTTTGGTCAATGGAAATTGCAGGAGAAAGACCGTCAATACTGTCAACATTAGGCTTTTCCATCTGTCCTAAAAACTGTCTTGCATAGGAAGAAAGCGACTCTACATATCTTCTCTGTCCCTCTGCGTATATAGTATCAAAAGCAAGCGATGATTTACCGCTTCCCGAAAGTCCCGTAAATACTACAAGTTTATCTCTTGGTATCTCTACATTAACGCCTTTAAGATTATGTTCAGACGCACCCTTTATGATTATCTTGTCGCTTGCCAAAATAAAGCCCCCTCTACATCAGCAAATATTATTTTACAATAAATCATTTTTAAAGTAAATAGTTTTATCCGAGAAATTGTTGACAGTTTTAGAATTTTACAATATAATATACATATACATTGGAATACATTGACAAATTAAACGGAATAATAATTAGAATATAAGTGAGGTAAGTGCTATGAAGAAAAAAACATTAATTTCACGAATAATTATGTTATCTGTATCTATTATGACCGTATTTTCATTTACAATAGTCCGTGCAGATAAATCACAAAGCGTAAATGATTCTGTTAAAATTTCAAATTCAAATTCAAACGAATGTAAACAACAACTAATGGAAAATATTGAGGAATTGAATATAGAGCCGACAGAAAACACAAAGATTTGCAATTCCAACGAAAAATCAAATGATGAACAGCCAAAAACAGAAAAATCTGTCATTGAAAACAGTAAGACTATAAGTAAGACTATAAATGTTAACGGTAAGGTAATCACGCTTACTTATAGTAAAACGGAAAAAGCAAACGAAAATCAAAATAATGGCAGAGCCGTTTATGTTTCAGGTAACACTACTGCTAAATTTGATGTTGTAACGGGTCAACTTTTAAATTATACGACCGAAATATTACCCGAAGACGACAGTAAACCCCAAATAACAGAACAAGAAGCACAAAACTTGGCTAAAAAAGTAATCAGTGAAAACATTGATATGTCTGAATATGTGCTTGAAAATTGTTCTTACAATAAATCATTGGGAGAATACAGTATTTGTTATTGCCGTGAGGTTTTGGGTTACAAAACTTCTGAAACTGCAAATATATTCATATCAAAATACGGACGTATTAATTCATTTTACTTTAATCCCGATGTCTTTAAAAATGTTGACAAAAATTCCCTTAATATTGACAAAAACAAATTATTAGAAAAATTAGATAAAACCGTAAAAGAAGATTTTATGTCTGAAAAATACGAAATAAAAGAAATGAGATTGAAAAAAGCGAAAAACGGCGGTTTTGTAATGGACTGTTTTGTAAATATTTGCGGAGAGCGTAATACATTCGGTGTATGTATTGTTTTAGATATTTGATTAATAAGTATATAAAAAACCGGTCTGTGCATTTTGCACAGACCTATTTTTTATCTAAAATTAA
>CALGCE010000288.1 GCA_937884625.1 uncultured Clostridia bacterium | reverse complement strand
ATCTGATGGAAAAATATTTCGGTGGCGAGGAGTTTACAAGAGAAGAACTTATAGGTGGCTTGAAAGCAGGAATAACAGCAGGAGATATTTGTCCCGTTTACTGCGGTGTTCAGCAGTCGGGTGATGCAATACCTTTGTTTGTTGACAGTATTCTTGAAATTATGCCGTCTGCCGATGTGGGAAAGATATGTCTTGATGACGGTAAAGAGATAGGATTTGATGAAAACGGCGAGGACGCACTGTTCGTATTTAAAACAATAGCCGACCCATTTGTAGGTAAACTGTCCTACTTTAAGGTAGTATCAGGCAAAATTAAAGGCGATGCCAAACTTAAAAATAACCGAACGGGCGAAGAAGAACGCCTTTCTAAAATTATGTGGTTAAAGGGTGCAAAGCAGGAAGATGCCGACGTTATAACGGCAGGCGATATAGGTTCTGTTTCCAAACTCGGCGGTGTGCTTACGGGCGATACGCTATCACTTAGCGGAAAACTTAAAGTTGCAGATATAAACTTCCCTGCACCTACGCTCAAAACGGCGGTATACCCCGTTAAAAAAGGTGATGAAGAAAAGATTACCGCAGGTCTTAACAGGCTTATGGAGGAAGACCCAACAATTAATGTCACAATGGATAACGAAACCCACGAACAAATACTTTCTACTTTGGGTGAACAACATATTGACGTTATAGTATCAAGATTAAAATCAAAATTCGGTGCAGAAGTTGAACTCAAAAAGCCGAAGATTGCATACAGAGAAACAATACGCAAATCTGTTAAGGTGCAAGGACGTCATAAAAAGCAGTCGGGCGGACACGGTCAGTTCGGCGATGTATGGATAGAATTTGAGCCTTGCGACAGTGAGGAACTCATATTTGAAGAAAAGGTGTTTGGCGGTGCGGTGCCTAAGAACTTCTTCCCCGCCGTTGAAAAGGGATTAAAGGCTTGTACCGCAAAGGGTGTACTTGCAGGGTATCCCGTTGTTGGGGTAAAAGCCACCTTGGTGGACGGCTCTTATCATCCGGTTGATTCTTCCGAAATGGCATTTAAAACCGCCGCATCCATTGCGTTTAAGGAAGGAATTTCAAGTGCCAATCCCGTACTGATGGAGCCGATAGGAACCCTTAAAGTGTTGGTACCCGATGAAATGCTCGGTGACGTAATAGGCGACATTAATAAACGCAGAGGCAGAATAATAGGTATGAACCCTGCGGGTAACAAGATGCAGGAGGTAATAGGCGAAGTGCCTATTGCGGAAATGTCCGACTTTTCCACCGCTATGCGTTCAATAACACAGGGCACTGCAACATTCAGTATAGAATTTGCAAGATACGAGGACGTACCTGCACAGTTGGCACAAAACATAATTGCACAGGCAAATAAAGAATAATATAAAAATAAAAGATTTAAAAAGGTCTAAGACGCACTAAAAAAACGTATGTCTTAGACCTTTTGTATTTGGATGTATAAAACTTGACTTTAAAGACAAAAAGTAGTATCATATATGAATATTAATGTAAAGGAACAGACAAAGTATGTTGGCTTTTTTTATTTCGGTTTTGTTTGGTGTAGGCGAGGTTATTTTACTGTCACGCCTTATGGACGCCGTAACAAAGGGTTACCGCAACCGTGCAATAAAAATTTTCATTATTAAGTTTTTAACCTACGGCGTGGGAATTGCACTTTTGATGTTTAAATTTTTTAAGTACTATACCTATTGTCTGTGCGGATTTGCCGCCGGTATGCCGATAACTGCGGTACTTATTTTTGTTTATAGGGCTTTTTTAAAGGATACCGTCAACGAAAAACTAAAAGATATTAAAATAAAATTTCCAAAGCGGAGATGAATAAATTGACTTTGCTTACAATCATACTGATAGCCGTATCTACGGTATGTCTTGTACTTGGTCTTATCGGCTTTTTTGCAACGAAAAACCATAAAGACGATAAAAAGACAAAAAAGAAACACACTTTATTTTTGGTGCTTACTGTTTTTGCTTTATGGTTACTTGCAGGAACGCTTATATCATCGGTATACAAAGGCAAATCAGGACTTAATGTAGAGTTTTCACTGTTTAGCGACAGAATTAATCTGTTCGGCGTATCTTTTGCAAAAACTACGGTAGTTATGTGGGGAATAACGGCAATTACTTTATTGCTTTCTTTGATATTCCGTCTTTTTGTGTTTCCACGTTTTGATAAGGATAAACCCACAGGACTTCAAAACTGTATTGAACTTTCGGTAGAGTTTATGGATAAGTTTGCAAAAGACAATCTCGGTGACTACTGTGAGGGTTTGGCACCGTATATGTACACACTCGGCGTATTGATGATACTATCCGCAATTTCCGAGTTGTTTGGTCTTCGTCCGCCCACTTCTGACATAACCGTAACACTTGCTATGGGACTTATAACATTTGTGCTCATAAATGCTTGCGGTATAAAAAAGAAAGGTATTAAAGGAAGAATTAAGAGTATGACAACACCTACTCCCGTAATTCTTCCTATGAAAATACTCAGCGACATAGCAGTTCCCGTATCGCTTGCCTGCCGTCTTTTCGGCAATATGCTCGGCGGTATGATAGTTATGGATTTGCTTAAATCGGTTCTTGGCGGATACGGTTCGGGTATACCGGCTGTGGCAGGGCTTTATTTCAACGTTTTCCACCCCCTGATACAGGCGTATATATTTATAATTCTTTCTATGACCTTTATTAATGAGGCTATTGAGTAAAAAAGGAGTAATTAAAATGAATGCAATTGGTGCAGGTTTGGCAATGTTAACGGCTTTGGGTGCCGGTTTCGGAATGTGTCTTGCTACAAGCAAGGCGGTTGAGGCGGTAGCACGTCAACCGGAGGCTTCGGGTAAAATAAACTCTATTCTTCTTTTAGGTTGTGCACTTGCAGAATCTACCGCTATTTACGCTTTCGTTATAGCACTTGTATTGGCGGCTAAATAATTTTATCGGGGTGTAACTCAAAAAATGGGTGGCATAGTATTATCAGAGGTTGCAAAAGACCTTATTATAAACATAATCAATATCGTAGTGCTTTTTATAATTGTAAAGGCACTCGTTTATAAGCCTGTAAAAAAGTTTCTTGATGAGCGTACACAGCGTGTTGAAAACACCGTAAAACTATCAGAAGAAAAACTTGCCGAAGCACAGGATACCGTAGATAAAAGGGACAGTATTATTAAGAGCGGCGAAAGCAGGGCAAATGAAATAATAAGCGAAGCGGAAGATACTGCACGCAATAATGCAAATACAATTATTGCACAGGCAAATAAGACCGCCGAGCAAATAATTGACAAATCACGTCAAAATGCCGAATATGAGCGTGAAACTATGCTTGATTCCGCAAAGGGCGAAATAGCACAACTCGCTCTTGATATTTCAAAGCAGATACTCCGCCGTGAGGTAAATGCCGACGACAATAAGAATATTATTGACGGCTTTTTTGCAAAAGACGGTGAAGAACAATGATGAAGGCAATAATAACGGTAACTTCGTCTTTAAGCGATGAGCAGTACAAGAGTATTTGTGACGGTTTTATAAAAAAATACGGTTGTGATTTATGCTTTGAAAAACGTATAGACGACGGTATTATAGGCGGTTTTATAGCCGATATTGACGGCGAAATTTACGATACGAGTATATCTTCTCAACTTGAAAAGATGTCAAAACATATCAATAGGCAATAATTATAATAATTTAAAGGTGATTTTCAAAAATGTCTGAATTTAAGTTAGACAGTATCAGTGACTTTTTGAAAAAAAGAATAGACTCCTACAAGAATGAAACCATACACTATCATTTGGGTTCGGTCAAAAAAACGGGCGACGGTGTAGTAAGAATATCAGGTCTTGAAGGTGTGAAATACGGCGAACTGCTGGAATTTGACGGCGGTATTTACGGAATGGCTCTCGACCTTAACGAAAACGGTATAGGTGCCGTCATAATGGATAATGCGGATAACGTAAGCGTTGGAAGTGCAGTTAAGGGCACCGGCAGGGTTGCGGAAGTACCCGTAGGCGACGAACTTATAGGTCGTGTTATCGACCCCATAGGGCGACCTCTCGATAACAGACCGCTTATGGCTAAAAAGTATTTACCCACCGAAAGAAAAGCACCGTCAATCATCGACAGGCGTCCTGTTGATACGCCTCTTGAAACGGGTATACTGTCAATAGACAGTATGGTGCCGATAGGCAGAGGTCAAAGAGAACTTATAATAGGCGACCGCCAAACCGGTAAAACTTCGATAGCAATTGATACTATACTTAATCAAAAAAATACGGGTGTAATCTGCGTTTACTGTGCTATCGGTCAAAAGGCTTCAAACGTAGCACAAATAATAGAAACCCTTAATAAAAAAGGTGCTATGAGATATAGCGTAGTAGTGGCGGCGACCGCTTCGGACAGTCCCGCAATGCAGTACCTTGCCCCCTACTCTGCATGCTCAGTTGCAGAGGGTTTTATGGAAAAAGGCAAGGACGTATTGGTAGTTTACGACGACCTTTCAAAACACGCCGTAGCATACCGTACAATGTCGTTACTCCTGCTTCGACCGCCCGGTCGTGAGGCATTCCCCGGCGATGTATTTTATCTTCACAGCAGACTGCTCGAAAGAAGTGCCTGCCTCTCTGAAAAATTAGGCGGCGGTTCTGTTACCGCACTTCCGATTATTGAAACTATGGGCGGTAATATTTCTGCGTATATTCCCACCAATGTCATATCAATAACAGACGGACAGATATATCTTGAACCTGAACTATTCCACAGCGGTATGCGTCCTGCGGTAAACACAGGTCTTTCGGTTTCCCGTGTAGGCAGAAACGCACAGTATGACGCTATGAAAAAAGTATCGGGTACACTTAGAATTGAACTCTCAAAATACCGTGAAATGGCGGTATTTACCAGATTTGGAAGTGACGTCGATTCCGCAACGGCTAAAATGCTGATGCGTGGAGAATGTTTGATGCAATTGTTTAAACAACCGAAATTTTCACCATACTTATTATTCGAAAAGGTGTCACTTCTTTTGGCATATAAACATAATGCATTTGATGATATGGAAGTATCGCAGATTAAACCTTTTTGTGAGGGTATGTTAAAATGGTTGCATATAAACTGTAAGGGTCCCGAAAATGAGATTTTATCAACCAAATCCCTTACAGAAAAAACGGAAAACGAAATAGTAAACAGCATAAATTCATATAAGGAAAGTCTTTTAAATGAGTAATATGAGTGAACTGCGTCAACATCTTTATGCAATAGAACAAACACGCCAGATAACCAATGCTATGTATCTGCTTTCAACGTCGAGAATGAAAAAGGCTATGCAGAATATTGATTTTAATATTCTTTATATGAAACGTCTTCGCAGTACCGTAAAAGATATACTTTCAAAAACAAAGCACTGCGAAATACACAACAGATTTATCGACGAACAAAACGAAGGCAGAGTTCTTTTTCTTGTAATAACTTCCGATAAGGGTCTTTGCGGAGGGTATAATTCGGATATAGTTAAACTTACAAGTGAAAAAATATCGGAATTTGAAAACCCGATTTTAGTATCAATCGGCTCCATTGGAAGCGATATGTTTATTAATAACGGCATTACGCCCGATTATACGTTTTACGATATACTGCAACACCCGTCACTTTATATGGCAAATAAAATTGCCGAAAATATAATAAATCTTTACAGAAAGCATCAGGTAAGGCAGACTTATATTATTTTTACCGAGTATGAAAGTTCTGCTGTACAAACGGCTGTTTGCAAAAGAATACTCCCCCTTTTAAGACGTGACTTTTTGGATTTGGAGTATGAACTGAAATACACTGCCGAACCGTTGTTTGAACCGTCGGTTGATGCTGTATTTGATAATGTGGTGTCGGCATATTTAAGCGGATACCTGTATGACGTATTTATGCAGTGCTCTGCAAGTGAAAATTCTGCGAGAATGACGGCTATGCAAAACGCAACCGAAAATGCAGATAAAATGATAGCTGGGCTTTCGTCACAAATAAATGCGCAGCGTCAACTTGCGATAACCAATGAAATAATAGAAATTGCTGCGGCAACTAACATTGAGGGTGCCGTATAATTAAGGTGATATAATAATGGAAGCAAAATACACAGGCTCCATAGTAAAAATAACGGGAACCGTCATCGACATAAAATTTGATAACGGCAAAGTGCCTCCCGTAAACTCACTCATTACGGTTGACGGGGAGGATAAATACCTTGAAACTACACTGCATTTGAGTGCAGGAGTAGTTCGTGCAATTGCCCTTGATGCAACCGAAGGATTATATTTAGGAATGACCGTATCAACCGACGGCGAAGGTATAAAAGCACCCGTAGGCGACGGTGTTATCGGCAGAGCAATAGACGTTTTAGGCAGACCGATAGACGGCAAGGGCGAAATCAAGGCGGAAAAATATATGCCGATACATCACAAAGCACCGCAACTTTGTGAACAACACCCTGCAACCGAAATTTTAGAAACGGGTATAAAGGTTATAGACTTGTTAGTTCCTTATGTTAAGGGCGGTAAAATAGGACTTTTCGGCGGTGCAGGTGTAGGAAAAACCGTACTTATAATGGAAATGATACACAACATAGCGGTAAATCACGGCGGATATTCGGTATTTACGGGTGTAGGTGAGCGAAGCCGTGAGGGTAACGAACTTATAAATGATATGCAACAAAGCGGCGTTATAAATAAGTCGATACTTGCATTCGGA
>CALGCE010000287.1 GCA_937884625.1 uncultured Clostridia bacterium | reverse complement strand
TCGTGTTTCTCTTGCATCCCTATTCCAATAATGTGCTGAAACGGACGATAAAAACGCCGAAACTCTATTTTTACGATACGGGGCTTGTCTGTTATCTGACGAAATGGTCTTCGCCCGAAGTGGCCGAAAGCGGTGCGATGAGTGGAGCATTGCTTGAAAACTTTGTTGTTTCCGAAATTATGAAGAGCTATCAGAACGCAGGACTTGAGCCGTATATCAATTATTACCGTGATAAAGATGCCCGTGAAATTGATGTCATCATCGAAGGCGACGGCAAACTCTGCCCGCTTGAAATCAAGAAAACCGCAACCCCCGACAAACGAATCACAAGAGCATTTTCACTGATTGATAAATCTCCACTTGTTCTCGGAACATCGGCAGTGCTTTGTATGACAGATAAACTTGGTGCGTTTGACAGTAATAACCTGATCGTCACGATTTGGATGATATAAATCAGTTTTATGACATTCTTGTTAAGGTTCGTGATGAACACAAGTTTATATTTGCCGATGAAATATGTGTAAGAAAAAAGTTGCAGGGGAAAATCTCTGCAACTTTTTAGCTATAAAATGTCATATTTAAAACGCCTTTCAGCGTGCAATAATCGAGCCACCGTCAACCGGAAGTTGTGCTCCGGTAATAAACTGTGCTTCATCAGAAGCCAAGAATAACGCAGCATTTGCGGTGTCCCATGCCGTACCCAAGCATTTCTTTAAAGGCACCGAATCTCTGCGGTCTTTTTTAATTTCCTCGAACGATTTTCCGGTAGCCTCCACATTAAAATCAACACCCATAGGTGTTTCAACCATACCGAGAACTATTGAGTTGACACGTATAATTGATCTTCGCTTGCAACGTGCAAATGAACTTCTTTCATCAGGATTGTATACCGTAACCGAAACTATGGAACTATCAGGTTATACGGACCCGTCATATTTTAGCAGACAGTTCAAAAAAAAATACGGTGTTCCACCACAATCAATAAAATTCAATCAAACTCCATAATTTAGAACTTTTATTCATTTCGAAAAATCAGATATTTACAATTGCATATTATCTCCATGACCCCCGAAGCAGTTATTGTTTCGGGGGATAAATATTTTTGGAGGTAATATGTAAAAATGAAAGAAAAGGTAAAGAAAGAATGTAGTGTCTGCCATCACAAATTTGATGAAGACCAACTTGTTGAATTTGAGGGTGAGGTTATGTGCCCTGAATGTTTGGCAGCCCAAACAGTGGTATGCTACCATTGCGGGCAAAGGATTTGGAACGACGATAACTACGGCAATAACGGTATACCTTTATGTGACGGTTGCTATAACGAACACTATACCACCTGTTGCGAATGCGGTAGGATAATACATAGAGATGATGCTTGTTATACCGATTCGTTTTCAAACGACCCGTACTGTATGTCCTGCTATGAAGATTTAAATATTAATGAGGCAATCAAAGACTACGGTTATAAGCCAAGTCCAATATTCTACGGTTCCGACAAACGTTTTTTCGGTGTTGAACTTGAAGTAGATAACGCAGGTGAAGACGGCGACAATGCACAGGAAGTAATAGACATAGCAAACTGCAACTGTGAGAGGATATACTGTAAGCATGACGGCTCTTTGGATGACGGTTTTGAAATAGTCACTCACCCTATGACCCTTGAATACCATAAAAACGAAATGGTATGGGAAAGGATACTTGAAAAATTAAGATGTATGGGATATACGTCCCATCAGGCACATACCTGTGGACTGCATATACACGTAAACAGAAATGCTTTCGGTAATACCGAAGATATCCAGGATGAATGTATAGCAAGAATACTCTACTTCTTTGAAAAACATTGGGAAGAACTGTTGAAGTTTTCAAGACGTACAAGCAGACAGTTAGAACGCTGGGCGGCAAGATACGGATATAAAGATAAACCGTCCGAAATTTTAGACCACGCAAAGAAAGGAAACGGTAACGGCAGATATACCTGTATCAATCTGCAAAATACAGACACTATTGAATTTAGAATGTTCAGAGGTACTTTAAAGTACAATACTATTATAGCCACGTTGCAACTCATAAACAGAGTTTGTGACGTGGCTTTATTTATGTCCGATTATGAGATAAAGAATATGTCGTGGACTTCGTTTGTATCTATGTGTACCGAACCCGAACTTATACAGTATCTCAAAGAAAGAAGACTGTATATAAATGAACCCGTTGACAGTGAGGAGGACGTATAATATGTGTTGCTTATTTGGTATGCTTGATTACAAACACCGTTTAAACAAAAAACAGCAGAATAAAATAATATCTATACTTTCATATTACTGTGAGGCAAGGGGTACCGATGCTACGGGTATATCGTATAACATACCCGAAAGGCTTTGTATATACAAACGACCGTTAGCGGCACATAAGATGTCTTTTAACATACCTCACGAAGTAAATGCCGTAATGGGACACACCCGTATGACAACACAAGGAAGTGAGATTAAAAACTACAACAATCATCCTTTCTACGGTAAGACCAATAATACGACCTTTGCATTAGCACACAACGGAGTATTACATAATGACGTAGTATTAAGAAAGACAGAAAAACTTCCCGAAACTAAAATAGAGACCGACAGTTATATAGCGGTACAACTAATAGAGAAAAAGAACCTTTTAAACTTTGACAGTCTTTCTTATATGGCTGAAAGTTTAGAAGGTTCTTTTACGTTTACCCTACTTGACAGAAAGGATAATCTTTATTTTATAAAGGGAGACAATCCGATGTGTATATACCACTTCCCCGATACGGGTATATATCTTTATGCTTCTACCGAAGAAATACTCAAAAAAGCAATAAAGAAAATACCATACAAGTTAGGAAAGAGAGAGGAGGTAAAAACCACGTCAGGAGACATATTACGTATAGACAGTACGGGAAAGCAAACACGTTCAAGATTTGATACTACCAACCTATACAGTTATGAGTATATCCCCTATTCATTTTGGGGAAGAAGTGAAACCAATAAAAAGACTTCAAAAAATGAATATATTGAACGTTTAAAATTTCACGCTAACTGTTACGGTATATCCGACAATTACATAGACACCTTACTTAACGACGGATATACGTTAGATGATATAGAGGAGTTAGTATTCGGAGGGTATTTCTGATATGAAAATAAAAGTATTGGTAGTTGAACCGTTAAAGGCACCGTATGAAAAAGAGATAGACATAGGACTTAAATCCATGCAGGCATTAGTAGGCGGATACATACAGGCAATTTACCCTTTTGAAGACAATACTGCACTTATATGCAATGAAGAGGGTAAAATAACGGGTTTACCGCTTAACCGTGCAATTACAGACCAAGACGGTAAAATCTATGACATTGTTGCAGGGACATTCTTTTTATGTTCCGCTCCGGCAGACAGTGATGAGTTTGCAAGTTTAAGTGAAGAAAAGATACAAAAGTACAAAGAACGGTTTAAAAACATTGAACTGTATATACCAAAGTAAGGAAGTGAAAAAGATGAAGTGGGCAATTTTAGGGTTTATAGCCACATTTTCAGTACTTTGCATATCGGACTGTGTAATTAAGTCCGACTTGATTTAAATGGGGAGGTGAAAACAATGGCTACGCTTGTTACGTTACTTAGTGCTCCTCTTGCAAGTTTTGCAGAGGGTGCCCTGCTTGGTGCGACTGTTTTTCTTGCAAGCAAGGGTATTGAGGTTAAGTAACCAAACTTAAAATGCGGATACGGGGCAATCCCTGTATCCGCAAATTTAAAAAGTACTTCTTATAAATTGTGATTTTCCGTATATCCGCTTTTATTAACTTTCAACTTTATACCCTTAAAATAAGTAGGATATGATTTTCTGCTTTTATGCGGTCGTGTCGGTTTTAAGTTTGCAAATAATGCAATCTTTTTGGAAAACGTAATTAGTTCAAGTGGTTCGCCGCCATATGTATTTTTATAAAACTCAACATATGCTTCATGTAATTCACGTTTTGTGCATTCTGCATTGGCATTTAATATGCAACATTTGTCAACAAATTTCTTAAAAACTTCATCACTGCTGATTTTGGTTTTTGTTTTGGAAAGTTTTCCGGAACGCAAATAATAAAATCCTAATTGTATATATTGATATACACAAGAAAAATTTTTAAAGTCATAAAAATAATCGGTGCTTTCATTAGGTATATGAATTTCGACTGCACCAAAAGCATTTTTCATTCTTTGATAATTTTTTTGATTATCAGTAATATAAATAAACGGTATTGTATTTTTAAAGTAAACTGATTTGCCGGAACGGTTTAATTTTATATTAATTCTTTTCCCGTTCATCAGTTTTTTTAATCGGTTAATCCCCTCTTCTGTTTGCGGAAAAGAACAGTTATTAAAAATGTAAGCCTTAACATCATTTAAGTTATCTAACATCAATTTAACTGTTGTCTTTTGATATTTGAAACTGCTAAATGTACACGTATAGTTTATACTGCAATTAAACCAATTTAATAAAAGTACAATATTATACTGCATAGATTTATCGGCGAAAATTACAATCGGTTTCAAATAGTTTGATGGCTTTTTAAAAATTATCGCCATTAGCATTGAAAAATTCTTTTTAAACCTGTCATCAATTTGGCTTTGGATATTGCTCAACGTATTTATTTGAGAAGCACTATTATATAAATACTTCTCACGATACATATAAAAAAACGCCTTTTTTATTTTATCGTAAATATATATATCATTTTTTGCAACACCCAAATCTTCTGCGACATTTAATAACCATGTCAAAAAATGCATGCTTTGTATTTCGGGATGTGCATATTCATGATATTCCTTCAAATTAACATCTTTTAAATACTCCCTAATATGATATTCGCTTTGCTGAATATTATTTAAATGGATATTTATTGCGTATATAGAATCATTCGAAAATGGCATTCCAAAAGTATAATCATCAATACTATTTAAAAAATTATAACTGCTTAACACTGTTAGCAGTGAATCATATTTTTCTGCAAAAGATTGAACTGTTTTTAAATATTCATTATTTTTTGTCAGGTCACAACTATTAAAGTCACTTTTATCAAGCACATCCCAAAAACCTCTTTCATACCTATATACCGATGTTACCAAACAGGAGCATTTTATCATTATCGGTTTTACCCTCAATGAATTGATTGCTTCTAAAAACCTATCAAGATTTTCAAAAAAATCGTTTAAAAGTTTATTGATTTGCATTGACTTCTTTTCGTTACTTTTATTCTCTCTATACGCCCTTTTATACCATTTTTGATAACGTTCACCCAAATCATTCTTTTTATTGTCAGGTACTTTACTCAAATTATCTGACAAAACAATCACATCCTCTTTAAATTATGTGCACACAAAATCCCGTGCACATAAAATTATAAAATATTCGCTGTATTTTTGTCAAGAAAAATCGGCGATTGTATGCTTAATTTTCAAATAAAAATGTAATATATTAAAATATTAATATTATATTAACATATATATAAATAAATATATTATCCATACATTATATTCTTTCTGTTAAACAACGTATATTATCAGCAATTCGTTTTAATAGTCAATTTCGGTTGTATATTATACATATAGAAAATAAAAAGTATACGTATTTAAA
>CALGCE010000286.1 GCA_937884625.1 uncultured Clostridia bacterium | reverse complement strand
TTATAGGCGAAGGTGTTGCCTTCCGCACATTTGCCGGTTCTCATATGCTCTTTCATACGGCGGTTCAAGTTGTTGGCTTCCCCAATGTACTTTATTTTGCCGTCATTGTCGAGTATGCGGTATTCTCCTGGTGCCTTGGGTGGCTCCTTGCCCTTATTCTCATAAGGTGCGAATTCGGCAGGTCTGCCTGGGCTATATACAGCGTTTTGGAAATATGTTTCAATCGCTGTCATGCCGATTTGGAATAACAATTCAGTCCAGTTCATATCGTATTATTTCGGTTTTATTGTTTTTGTCAGTAATTGCTTTTACTTTTACTAAGTTTTTCTTGTTTTCGTCCTTGTTTGGATGTGATTTACAAAAATCACCAAAACTTTCCACTACTATGCACATTTGCAATGCGCAACTTGTTATTAAATATTTATTGTTCCAAGTAGTTGATTTTGAGTGATCCCCGGCTCCACTTGTTATGTTTTTTAGATAATATAGTATTTTTTAAAGAATGATGAACAGGAATTCTTGGAAGTTTTGCAACACTATTATTTTTATTATTTTAGTAAATAGATATATAAAAAATAAGAAAATAGGTTTGGCTTTGATAATTATAGCAACTCTTATTTTTACTATAGGTAATAATGTAGGTTTTCTTTCACTTGATAAACAGTTAGAGTCAAGATATATTGTTCCTGATAATTATTTATTAGTTGAAAATGATCAGGTTGAAAAATTAGGAACTGGATTTGTGGAGGCAAATGCTTACAAACTAATAACTGATAATTATAATGCATTTAAGGACAGAGATAAGAATTTATCATATATTGGAAATCCAATATATTTTGGCTATTATTATCTTTGTAATATCAAAGGCGATGGGCCTATGGAGGTTATAAATACACCGAAAAGTTATGAGGTGGTATCTGAAACGATAGATAATGCAAGGAGGAATAATTCCATAATGGGATCTTTGTATTATCCGGATCAGACCTATTATTTATATAATTATCTTGTTACTTCTGGAGATTATGTGTGGGATAATATTAATAACAAACCGACAATTGCTACTACTTTGTTGGCATTAACAGATACCCCTGCAACATTTACGAACCAAGGTGGAAAACTTTTGGCAGTAAACAGTTCTGAAAATGCACTAGTGTTTACAGATACTTTTTCTGGCAACATTGACGGAGGTTCATTCTAAAAATGATAGCGAGTTCCATAAAATTTAAGCGAGGAAATAAAGCAGACTTACCTTTGTCTGCTTCCTCCGGAACTCCTTTGTGGTGTGAAGACACAAAAGAATTGTATCTTGGTACTGACAATGGAGTTGTAAAAGTAGGTGGTGTATCACAACAAGTTGATACTACCAATGTATTAAACCCGATTGGTAGTAATTCTGAGGATACATCTTTATTAAAGAAAAACACATTAATATCAATGCAAGGTGGTTCAATTACAGCTCAAACTTTTAATGGAAGTTTGAACGGAAATGCTTCCACTTCAACAAAAGCCACACAAGATGGAAACGGCAATAATATTGTATCAACCTATCTTCCTAAAAGTGGTGGAACTATAACAGGAAATTTAACTGTTAACGGAACTACCAACGGAACATTCAACGGTAATTTAACGGGGGATGTTACAGGTAATCTAACAGGCAATGCATCAACAGCAACAAAAGCAACTAAAGATGCAAGTGGAAATAACATCGAATCAACATATTTAAAAAAATCCGGTGGAACAATAACCGGAGATTTAACGATAAACGGTACTACAACAGGTACGTTTACAGGTAATTTATCAGGTAATGCAACATCATCAACTAAGGCTACGCAAGACGGAAGCGGGAATAATATTGAATCAACTTATCTTAAAAAATCCGGTGGAACTGTAACGGGTAATTTAACCGTAAACGGGACAACAAACGGAACTTTTAGAGGGAACTTGACCGGCAATGCTTCTTCTGCGACAAATGCTACAAATGCAGCAAACGATGAAGACGGTAACAATATTGTTGATACCTATGCACGAAAATCTGATTTAGATTTAAAACTTAATAAAACCGACATAAAAGCATATATTCCAGAAACTTATCTTAACGGAAAAAGCGGATATATAGTTTATTCAAACGGATATTGTGAACAATGGGGTGTTGCCGATATGGGTTCAAACAAAAGCAATGTCGGTGCATCAACTTTTGTCACTTTGATGAAAACTTATAACGATAGTAATTACAGTATCCAAGTAACTCAAAAAGATGCAGGTAACACAAGCAATCACAACTTGGCAAACGGTACTCCAAACGTATATGACCAGTTCTTCTCTTACTTTTATATCCGTTGTTATACGACAAACGCAAATGATAATTTCAGATATTTTTATTGGAGAACTTGCGGCTACTTGATAAGCGGTAATGAAGGAGTCGGTGGTGGCGGCGAAGGTGGCGGCTACGAAGACCTTGAAGATTTATTCGGTTAATTAAGAAAGGAAAATATTATGAGTTACACACTAACCCCACCGTATAAAGGCACGGAACGTGAGGATTTTATTGTTAAATATAACCATCAACAAGGTTTATTTATCTATGAAAATGAATCAGGAATTTATGCCTTAGAGGAAAATGAAGTTTTAATTGACGGAAAGATTCAAATCAATCCGAATTATGAAAAAGAAATCAGACTGAAACAAATCAGCATTGAGTTAGAGAATATAAAAAACGAATTGAACGAATTGGATATTAAATCAATTCGTGCCATCAGAGAGGGTGGCATAACTCCTGACGGAATTTCATATATTGATTTTTATCAATCAAAAATAAATGAATTGAGACAAAGACATACAGATTTGGTGGATGAACAATCTGCACTTGAAAATAGTGGAGGTGCAGATGACATCACTGACTAAAATATGTATTCATTGGTCGGCAGGTGCAAATAAACCATGTGCGACAGATTTAAAAGCATATCATTTTTTGTTTGATAAAGATGGAAATGAATATGCAGGAACATATAACCCTGAAGACAATTTAAATTGTTATGACGATAAATATGCCAAACATTGCGGTGGAGGGAACACAGGATGTGTCGGTGTTTCTTGCTGCGGGATGTATGGGTTTACGTTAAGCAAAAAAGAAACAAAGTATCCTCTAACTCAAAAACAGGTTGAGGCAATGTGTTGTAAGATTGCAAAACTCTGCAACTTATACGGAATTCAAGTAAATGAAAGAACAGTATTTACTCATTATGAATTCGGACAACGCAACCCTAAAACCTCAAGCTACGGAAAGATTGATTTTACTTATCTTCCGTACTTGCCAACCTTACAAAAAGAGAGAATTGGGGATTATTTACGAAATAAAGTCCAATGGTATCAGATTCAGTTAAAAAAGAAAGGAGTTAAATAATGAGTATCTTATCAAAATGGAAACAACTTAGTGCTTTGTGGGGCTTAATTGAACCATTTGTACTTAACCTGATTCAAAAAGAAGTGCCAAAGAACATTACAAAGTTGTATGAAAATCTCGCAAAACACACTCAACCTGCGATTGATAGTTTACAAAAATTAAAAGCAAAAACAAAAGCTACACCCAATGAGCTTGACGATTATTGTTTTAATCAAGGAGTAGACGCTCTTGATACATTCGCTCACTACTTATTAGGTGTAGTTGAAGACTTGAGAAAGTAGGCGCTTTAATGTTTGGATTTTCAGCACTCGGAAGCGCATTCTTTGACTGTATTTCAAATCTTATAAATTACCAATCAACGAGGGTTGAACATCAGGAATCAACCTCGTTGGTAGGTGATAAAAAAGACTTGAAAAAGGCAACAAATATTGCAGAGCAGATTATTGAAATTGCTCGTAAATATGAATCCTCTATGACATCAAAGGATCAAAGAAAATTAAAATCGTTAATTAAAAAATTTAATAAGGTAGATTAATTATGTATTGGAAAGATTTATTAAACGTACAAAACACAGAAAAAGGCTTTTTTTCTTCTTCCAACGCATACGGCATACCCGATGTGGTCCCGGATGAGTTCGAGATAAAAGAACTTATCCCATATCGGGTAGATTCAAATAGGAATGGTACAGCACACTTCTTTTTGGATGATTACCGTTTTGAGCGTTGTTGGAAAAATGCCGACTCACAAATTGAAGAATTAAAAAAATATGCAGGTGTCTTATCTCCTGATTTTTCTATGTACACAACTTACCCCGAAGCATTTCAGATATGGCAGGTTTATAGAAATCGTTGGTGTATGGCATATTGGCAAACTAAAGGAATAAAAGTTATTCCGACTGTCAGTTGGTCTGATGAATCAAGTTATAAATATTGTTTTTTAGGCATTCCAAAAGGTTCGGTTGTCGCAATCGGAACTGTCGGAGTTTTAAATGATGACAAAGCAAAAGAGTTGTTTATGGCAGGTTTCAAAGAAATGTTAAAACAACTTGAACCGAAGCAAATTTTGATTTATGGAAACAGACTAACTGAACTTAACGGATATGAAAATATCAGGTGGTTCGAACCTTATATGAACAAATTTAAAAAGAAAGTGAGGTCATAATGGGTGGTCGTGGTTCAGCCGGTGGTAAAGGTGGTGGCAGAGGTGCATCAAAAGCAAAAACCGAAACTAAAAGACAACCTACTGCCGAAGAATTGGCAGCACAAAAAGCTGCTGATTTAAAACAAAAAAGGCTTGATGCACTTGCAAAAGCTCGTGCAAAACGTGCAGAAAATTTGAAGAACGGAATAAAACCTGAAAAGAAAGAACGAAAAACAAAAGCCAAAATGTCTGTTGATAGTACAGCTTCAGACCTTAAATATAATTTAAGACGAAACGTTGATACTGACGGAACTATTTCAAACAGCGATTTTAGAGTTGAAGATTATGGCGATGTTATGAACGTTTCTGTCAGATACTTAGGTAAATGGACAGGTGATGACGGTTCAGGGGACTATGATTGGCAAACTTTAAGAAAATCAAGTCAAAAACAAATCGACAATGTAGTTAAAAAATTATCAAAGCAATCAGGCAGAAAAATCACTTGGGGTTCAAGCGAAAAGAACTGGGTTGATTTTGATATTGAGAAAAAGAAAGGAGACTAATTTATGGGTGGTCGTGGTTCAGGTGGCGGTCGTGGTGGCGGTGGCATAAGCAAGCAACCCGAAGTCAGCACTCAAAAATTTAATGATTATGTGAAAAATAAATTGGCAGATTTAAGTGATGCCGATTTAAAAAAACAGTTAACTAATTCTAAAAATGCAATGGATAGAGCAAATGTCAATTTGGCTTATGAACGACAAAAATTGCAAAAAATGAATGAAGAATTCAAAAATGTTCAAATGACTGATTCTGATTACGAAGCAAAATCAGCAGCATTAGAAAAACAAATTGCAAAAGTTTCCGAAGCTCAATCAAAAGCCGATATTCAAACACAGGTTTATTATTTAGGTGTTAATGAAAAATACAATGTCAGAGATAAACACGTTGCAAATAACCTTAAATCAATGACTAACGGTCAATTAAATTCTTATTACAACAAGAGTTATAAAGAAAGTTTGAAAGCAAGAACAAGACTTGAAAATACAAGCAATGCCAAAACTCGTGCTAAATATCAAAAGTTGTTTGAGGAACACAATCAAAACTTT
>CALGCE010000285.1 GCA_937884625.1 uncultured Clostridia bacterium | reverse complement strand
GGCTACGCACCTCGGCACTAAAAAGAAAGTCCCCGAGGAAAATCCTCAGGGACGAAAGTATCGCGGTACCACCCTGTTTACCGTAGTAAACGGTCTGCTTTATAAGACTCAAACAAGCCTTTGACCAAGGTAACGGGGTCAACCGGAATTGCTTACTTAAAAATTTCAGGCAATTCTGCTCCGAAACGAGACTTCCAATTTCCGTCCTACCGCCTTGCACCTGCCGACGGCTCTCTAAAAAGGACAATGGAAAAAAGAATAATTCCATCAATGCATTTAAAATTTTTAATAACTATACCACAAATATAATAATATGTCAAGACTTTTTGACATTTATCAGTCTATGCGGACTGTCCAACCGAACGGGTCTTCGGTTCTTCCGAATTGGATACCGGTAAGGGTATCATAGAGTTTTTGTGTTAAATCGCCGATTTTACCGCCGTTTACAGTATATTTTAAATCCTTGTAGCAAAGTTCACCGATAGGAGATACAACTGCGGCAGTTCCGCAACCCCAAGCCTCTTCAAGTGTGCCGTTAGTCATTGCATTTACGAGTTCTTGCAGACTTAAAAGACGCTCTGAAACATTGTAGCCCTTATTGCGTAAGAGTTCAATGCAGGATTTTCTTGTAATACCCGGTAAAATAGAGCCTGTAAGTTTAGGTGTTACGATTTCGCCGTTAATTTTAAACATAACGTTCATAGCACCGACTTCTTCTATATACTTACGCTCAACACCGTCAAGCCAGAGGACTTGTGAATATCCCATTTGTTCTGCTCTCTCACCTGCACGGGTACTTGCGGCATAGTTACCTCCGCATTTAGCGTAACCCGTACCGCCTCTTACTGCTCTTACATCTTGGTCTTCAATCATAATGCTTACGGGTTGGAAGCCCTGCTTATAATAACTTCCCGTAGGAGATGCAATAATTACAAAAGTAGCGTTCTTTACGGCGTGAACACCGAGTGATTCGTCATTACCGAACAGGAAAGGACGGATATAAAGGGTAGTTCCCGGTGCTGACGGTGTCCATTCTTTTTCGTGGCTTATAAATGTGGTAAGAATTTCCATAGCGTCATCTTCTGGGATTTGAGGTAAGCACAGACGCTCTGCCGAATCGTTCATACGGCGGATATTTTCAATAGGTCTGAAAAGTTGGACTTTGCCATCGGGACGGCGGTATGCTTTCATACCCTCAAACATCATCTGTGCATAGTGAAGAACGCATGAAGCGGGCTC
>CALGCE010000284.1 GCA_937884625.1 uncultured Clostridia bacterium | reverse complement strand
TCTCAGAACTATGTTTCCTTTGAAATAGCAAATATAAAAAATACCGTCACCGGTTTGGCGGCGAACGGTGTGCAGAATATTGAAGAGGAAAAGTTTGAGCAGGGCAACGTTAAATTTTTAAATATAAAGAAAAAAGTTTACCGTTATATGGGCGGTTTTCAGTCCTGCACAAGACTGTTTGACGGTCTTATGTATATAACCGTCGTAATAGCAGGTGCAATCTTTATAATTCACGGCAAGATTAATACTGCCGACCTTGTGGCATATTTGCTTTTTGTTAATACTCTTTTAGGCTCAATTAAGAGAATTGTCGAGTTTGCAGAGCAGTTTCAACGTGGTATGACGGGTATTGAAAGATTTTTCGAAATAGTAGACTGTGAGCCTGATATAGTTGACAGTGAAAATGCAATTGTACTTAAAGACGTTAAAGGCGAAGTCAGACTAAATGACGTTTGCTTTAAATACGCTTCAAGAAATAATACAGTGCTTGACCATATTAACATAAACGTGGGCGTAGGGGAGAATATAGCGTTGGTAGGTCCGTCGGGTGGCGGTAAGACTACCATTTGTTCGCTCATTCCCCGATTTTATGATGTTGACAGCGGCAGCATTACCGTTGACGGAATAAATATAAAAGACGTAACACTTGAATCTTTAAGGGCAAATATCGGTATCGTCCAGCAGGACGTATATCTGTTTTCGGGTTCTGTTTATGAAAATATAGCCTACGGCAAACCCAACGCAACAAGGGAAGAAATATACTCTGCCGCCCGTCTTGCAGGGGCAGACGAGTTTATTATGTCTTTGCCTGACGGTTATAATACCTATGTCGGAGAACGTGGAGTAAAACTTTCAGGCGGTCAAAAACAGAGAATATCTATTGCAAGGGTATTTTTGAAAAATCCGCCGATACTTATTCTTGACGAGGCTACAAGTGCACTTGACAATGAAAGTGAAAAGATAGTACAAAGTTCGCTTGAACGTCTTGCAAAGGGCAGAACTACCATAACGATAGCACACCGTCTTACAACTATTAAGAATGCCGATAAAATAATAGTTTTGACTTCTGATGGCATAGCCGAGAGCGGTACACATAACGAACTAATAGATAAAGGCGGTATATATTCAAAACTATATATGTCTTACAGTTAAATTTTTGTTGAAAAGATAAGAAAATTGTGGTAAACTTTACTTGTCTGGGGGCGTAGGTTTGGATAATGATTTTTTGTCCGTTGCCATTGTTACCTATAATAACGGTAATAAAGCAGTAAATGCGTGTAGGTCAATACTTGAATATACAAAAAAATACAATCTTAAACTTTATGTGATTGATAACGCTTCTACGGATGATACAGTCAAGTTACTGTCGGACATTGACGGTGTCCAGAAAATATTGCAAAATAAGAATTTAGGTTTCGGTAAGGCTCATAATGTAGCACTTGACCTTGATTTAGGTAAATACCATTTTGTCGTTAATCCCGATATTGTAATTAATTCGGACGTTTTGTCTGATATGGCAGACATAATGGAAGAAAATTCAGATATTATTCTTTCAATGCCTCAAATTTTAAATACCGATGGTACGATACAGTATTTGCCAAAAGAAGTACCAACCTTTAAAAGACTTTTCGGCGGTCGTTTGGCATCTGCTTCAGATAAATTTGCAGATATAAGAAAAGAGTATACTTGGGAAAACAGAGAATTAAACGGCATTACAGATATAAACTTTTGCAGTGGTTGTTTTTTCTGTATAAAGTCGGAAGTTTTTAAAAAACTTTCAGGCTTTGACGAAAGATACTTTATGTATCTTGAAGACGCCGATTTAACCATTCGTGCAAAGAGTTTCGGCAGGACTGTTATAATACCCGGTATTAATGTAACACACGAATGGGAAAGAGAAAGTGCAAAAAGTTTAAAATATCTTTTAATTCATATATGTTCTAGTTTTAAATTTTTATTTAAGTGGAGGAAAACTAAAAAATGAAGATAATGATTACAGGCAGTAACGGTCAACTCGGTAACGAACTGCAAAGCATCATTAAATGTGGCAAAAGCGAGATTGGGAATATACCGTCCGAAATTGTCGGTGCAACAGTCTTACCCGTTGATATTGATACGCTTGATATTACCGATTTTAACGCAGTAAAGAATTTTGTTTTGCTAAGTAAACCTGATGTTATAATTAATTGTGCCGCTATGACAAATGTTGACGGTTGCGAGAGTAATTTTGAGACGGCGTATAAGGTCAATGCGGTAGGCGTTCGCAATCTTGCTGTATCGGCAAAGGAAATCGGTGCAAAATTCGTTCACGTTTCGACCGATTATGTTTTTGCAGGTAACGGCACTAAACCGTATGTAGAGTGGGATAACATTAATCCTCAAAGCGTCTACGGTGCGTCAAAGGCGTTAGGCGAAAAATATGCACTTTCGTTTTGCGATAAGACGTTTATAGTTAGAACTGCTTGGTTGTACGGATATATCGGTAAAAACTTTGTAAAAACAGTACGCAGGGTTATAAAGACAAACGGCGGTATTTCGGTAGTAAATGACCAAAGGGGTAATCCTACCAACGCCAACGATTTAGCACATCATTTGCTTAAACTTGCCGTAACCGATGAATACGGAATTTACCACTGTACCGGCAAAGGCGAGTGCTCTTGGTACGATTTTGCGGCAAAAATCGCAGAGTATTCAGGTTTTGAGGGTGCGGTAACACCCTGCACAACAGAAGAATATAATACTAAATTTAACGTACCGACGAAGCGTCCCGAATATTCGTCACTTCGTAATTTGGCACTTGAATGCAGTGTCGGCGATGAAATGCGTGATTGGCAGGAAGCCTTAAAAGAATATATATCAAAAGTGGAGGACTGATTTTATGAAAACATATTTAGTTACAGGCGGTGCCGGATTTATCGGCTCAAACTTCGTTATCTATATGCTTAATAAGTATGATGACGTTAAAATTATCAACGTGGACAAACTTACCTATGCAGGTAACCTTGAAAATTTAAAGAGCGTTGAAAACAATCCCAATTACAGTTTTGTTCAGGCGGATATATGCGACAGGGATGCAATATCTAAAATATTTGCCGATAACGATATTGATTACGTTGTTAACTTTGCGGCTGAAAGCCACGTTGACAGAAGTATAACAAACCCTGAAATATTCGTTAAAACAAATGTTGAGGGTACAGTTAATATGTTGCAGTGTGCAAAGGTTGCGTGGACTGTCGGTGACGATACCTATAAAGACGGTGTTAAGTATCTTCAAGTTTCTACCGATGAGGTTTACGGTACTTTGGGTGCAGAGGGCTATTTTATGGAAACAACACCTCTTGACCCTCATTCTCCGTATTCTTCCTCAAAGGCATCTGCCGACCTTTTTGTAAAGGCGTTCGGCGATACCTATAAATTCCCGATAAATATTACCCGTTGTTCAAATAACTACGGACCTTATCAGTTCCCCGAAAAACTTATACCTCTTATTATGAACAATACTTTAAAACATAAAGATTTGCCCGTATACGGTGACGGTATGCAAATTCGTGATTGGCTTTATGTTGAAGACCACTGTAAAGCCATTGATATGGTAATAAGGGACGGAAAACTCGGCGAAGTTTATAACGTAGGCGGTCATAACGAGAAACCGAATATCTTTATTGTTAAGTCAATAATTGAGTATATTAAGGAAAACGTTGATGAAACCGTCGGCGAACATATGATTAAGCATGTTACCGACCGTAAAGGACACGACCGCCGTTACGGTATCGACCCGCAAAAAATTAAAGACCAACTCGGTTGGTACCCCGAAACCTGCTTTGAAGTCGGTATAAAGAAGACTTTGAAGTGGTATCTTGAAAATCAAGATTGGGTACAGAATGTTGTAAACGGTGATTATCAGAAGTATTACGATAAAATGTACAGTGCAAAGAAGGAATTATAATGGGTAAGTTTAACTTTATTAAAACCTCTATTGACGGCGTTGTTATAGTAGAGCCTACCGCTTTCGGCGACAGCAGGGGCTACTTTATGGAAACCTACCAAAAGGAAGATTTCATTAAAGGCGGTATAGACGTTGAGTTCGTTCAGGATAATCAGTCTATGTCCACAAAAGGTGTGCTTCGTGGTCTTCATTTTCAAAAGCAGTACAGTCAGTCAAAACTTGTCCGTTGTATAAAAGGTTCGGTTTTTGACGTTGCAGTTGACCTGCGTGAGGGTTCGCCTACCTTCGGTAAGTGGGAGGGTGTTATACTCTCTGCTGAGAATAAGCGTCAGTTCTTTATACCGAAGAATTTTGCACACGGATTTTTAGTACTCTCCGATGAAGCCGAGTTCGTTTATAAGGTTGACGATTTCTATCATCCCAATGACGAGGGCGGTCTTATGTGGAACGACCCCGATATTGGTATTAAATGGCCAATTGAGGCCGGTATGGAAATAAAACTTTCCGATAAGGATAAAATCCATCCTCCGTTTAGCGAATTTAATAAATAGTTATAAATAAAACCTCCCATTAGCGGTAAAACTAACCGTTGTAAGGGAGGTTTTTAATTTGAATAAAGGTATGTCATTTATTAAAGGTCTTGGTGCCGGTATGGTAGCAGGTGCCGCAGCGGTAGTTGTAGGGAAGGTAGTTCTTCAAGATAAACACAACGTAACAAAGGGCTCAACAAAACTTGTAAGAGCAGTAGGCGACTTTGTAGACGGCGTTCAAACAATGTTCCGCTAAAAATTTTTGGGGCTGTTTTCACAGCCCCTTATTTTTATTCTGTATAATTCTTTTTAAAA
>CALGCE010000283.1 GCA_937884625.1 uncultured Clostridia bacterium | reverse complement strand
CGCGACTGCAGCAAACAGTGGCACAACTGCAACAAACAGCGGCGCGACTGCAAACAGCGGCGCTGGCAACAAGCCCGTGCTTTATGTTAAGACAAAGGAAGATGCAAACAGAAAGGTCGAAGATTTATTGTTTGACGGCTGTACTGTTAGTTGCGGAGGCTCAATGTCTCTTAAAGAATGCGGAATAAGTGAACTTATTAAAAGCGATAAATACATATTTTTAGACCGTAGCCGAAATGGTATTACAAAGGAAGAACAAACCGAAGTTTACCGCTCGGTAATAGACTGTGATTTTTATTTATGCTCTGCAAATGCACTGACAAAAAACGGAGAAATTATAAACGTAGACGGCAACGCAAACAGGGTATCTGCAATAGCATTCGGACCTAAAAAGGTAATAATGGTAGTCGGCAAAAATAAAATAGTAAATGACATAAAAGACGGCTTTTTGCGTGTAAAACGCATTGCTGCACCTAAAAACTGTGTAAGACTTAATCTTGATACACCCTGTGCCAAACTCGGTCACTGCATATCACTGCAAAATAACGATAATCCCGATATTGGTGACGGTTGTGACAGTAAGAGTCGAATTTGCTGTCAATATCTGATTTCGGCAAAACAACGTGTAAAAGACCGCATAACTGTAATTATTTGTGACGAAGAATTAGGATACTAAAAAAATAATTTTTTTAAATGTAACGGCATATCCTTATTTTGTAGGGGGTATGCCGTTTGAAATTTTTAGTTAAAAAATCAATTAGTTTAGTACTTTGTTTAGTTTTCCTTTTATGTATGTGTATTAATGTGTTTGCACAAGAATCGGTAACGGTATCAAGTGAATGTGATATTTCTGATATTAATATACCGATAGACGCTACGGTTACAGATGCACAAATAGGTCAAACGCTTGATATAAAGGCGAAATCCTGTATGAATCAAATGCCGACGAGGTACTGCCACCTGCATCAATAACAAAAATAATGTCACTGTTGCTTGTTATGGAGGCGATAGACCGTAAAGATTTATCGCTTGACAGTGTGATAAGTGCGAGTGAACACGCTTGCAGTATGGGCGGTTCGCAGATATGGTTAGAGCCGAATGAGAGTATGACGGTTGACGACCTTTTAAAAGCGGCGTTTATTGCCTCCGCAAATTATGCAACCGTAGCGTTAGGCGAGGCGGTAGCAGGCAGTGAAGAGGGATTTGTTGCCTTGATGAACGAAAAGGCTCAAAAACTCGGTATGACGAATACAAAATTCATCAACTGTACGGGTCTTGATGCCGAGGGA
>CALGCE010000282.1 GCA_937884625.1 uncultured Clostridia bacterium | reverse complement strand
TTCCACTTGTCTGCCATCGAGGTACATACTCAATGCTTTTTCTTCTTTTTCCTCATTTTTTTCTTTGGATGTTTCTTCCTCGGTTTCTGCTTCGGCTTCCTTTGCATCCATCGGGTCAATATCCGAATCTGCAACGCTTTCGGCTTCCGCCGGTTCTTCATGCTCGGTAGCATCAATGTCCATATCTACCTGTGTTTCAATATCTCTGTCGGCTTCCGGCTCCTTATCAGGCTTGAAAAAATCCACCAAATCTCCGAAAGTTTTGATTTGAGACATATCTTCCGGAGTAACCCCATAAGAACGAAGCAGAACATCCTCAAGAATACTTTTACGGCTGCTGCCCATTTCAAGCAATTCTCCGGCTATCTCGCCCTTAACTTTACCGCTTAACGATTTATACTCAGCTTTCGTATAAGTGCCCTTTGCGTATTCTGCTCGCAATGTAGCAAGTTCTTTCAGCGAGTCGTTAAAGGTAGAAATCATTTCGGTTGGAGAAAGTTTTGAAAACGACCTCATCAAACCGGCATCAATATTGTATTTGCTGTATACCGTGTTTTTAATTAAATTTTCAACGGCACCCCGCCCAATACTATTCGAAACAGTTCCGTCAAATCCGCGTGCATCGTAACCTGCATCGGATTCATCCTGACTGTCTTCTGTTTCTTCACGCTGTTTATCGTTTTCGCTGTTTTCAGTTTCTTCTTTGACACTGTCGGAATCTTTTTCGATTTCTTCTTCAGTATCGTTTTCAACGATAGAATTGAGAATGTCGTTAAAATCAGGCATAAAAAAACCTCCCTTATATTGTTTTGCAACAATTTAAGGAAGGTTGATTTTGAATTTCAAGAAAACAATCAACGTGGATTACTTTTATATTTGATTTTGGATATAAAGCAGAAGGGTTTCTTTATTTAAATTTTTTATCATTTCTCTTGCCCCGCCCTTGCGGGTGATATAACTATCCAGACCGGTCTTATAGTATCCGAAAAGTTGATCCTTCGGATTATAACCAGCCTCTTTAATTAATCGAACTATTTCTTCGAGCAATTCCTTTTGTGTTACCATCTAATTATTTGCCTCGCCTTTAGAAGTTGTTGTTAACTTTTCAGTTATTTTTGCTACTTCTTCATCTGTTGCTTTTCTTACGGTTTTTTTATTACAATTCGGACAAATCTCCCATTCTCCCGTTCTTGTAAATACAAATCCGCAACTTTCGCATGTGTAAAATTTCACTAAAGCATTACCTCTTCGTCAATCCGTTTATACCATGTTTTTAATGCACTTTCATCATTAGCAAGAAACGGATCTACTGATTCTTTTGGATTATAAGCCATTGCAACAGCAAAAGCAGAAAAAACTTCTTTATCCGGTGCCTGAGATTCATACTGCTGACAGTTCTCTGCATAGGAAGCAATTTCAGATGCGGTATAATCGGATAAATCTATCCTGAAGCAATAACAAATAAAGCCCCTGTTTGGAATACCAAAGACTTCAGTTACAATATACCGCTGTTCACCGGCTTTTTTCAGCCGAATATTATTGTCAAATTCAATCCATTCGGCATTAATAACGCCTTCTGCAGATTCACTTTCGGTTTGGTCAAAAGCATCAAGATTGTCAAGCGTCAGAATATAATCAAATATTCTGTTCTTTAAGCTGACACTTGGATTTTTCTTGTACTCACCAACCATGTCAGACAGTTTTCCCATGGTTTCACCTTTTCCTATATACATCAATAACTACGGAATTTAAAATAGTTATATCGTTATCAGTTTTTGTTTTAAACTCGACAATATTGAATCTTCGAATATTGTCGCTCAAAAGTTCTTCTATCTTTTGGCGATTATTCTCCGTATCTTTCAGAACATAGATGTTGGGCAATAATCTTAGAACCATATCCCAACCGTTGTTCTTCTTTTCTTCGATCTTCATCATAGCAGAACTATTATCCACCTGTCCTGCCTCAGAAGATCGGATTGTGTCATATACAGAGTAGCCAAGCAGCAACATCAGTTCTGCTCTGATATTGCCTTCCGTTCTAATAAAATTCGAAACACAAAAGAAACCTTCGTTTATCCACCAATCAAATAATCGTTTTTCAAATGGGCCGGCATTGTTTAATAAATACCTACCCACCCACGGTAAAAGTATATCCTCGCTGACGGGTTTGTTTCCGTCAGACACTTCTGTCACCTCCGAAAAAATAGTTCCGAAAACATTTGTATATTTACTATACACCCGTTTCCATATAAAGTCAAGTATTTTTTACACTTATTTTTGCTAAAAATAAAAATAATTTCATTTTAGCAAGTTATAAAATACACTTTTTACCCCGTTGTAGTTGACAATGCTATATTATAGTGATATAATTCTCATAGAAATTTGAAAGGAGTTATCAAATGTCCAAGGCAAAAAGAAATTTTGCCAAGGAAAAGAATCAGCTTTTAGAAACATTATTACAACAAGCAAAGAAGAAAGGTTATATAAATTCGGCGACAATCATTAAAAAGTTTGCTCGGTACCGAATCAAGGAAAACGAGAAAGAAGACATCTTCCTTCAATTTGAAAAAGCCGGTGTACAGATCGTGTACCCGGAAGCTTTAACAGATTCATTCCTTGATGCAAACGAAGAACCGGATTTAACCGAAGAAACAGATATAACCGTTCCTGATGAAGACATAGAAGCCGTCAATCCGATCCAACAATATTTAAAAGAAATTCATCCCTTCCCCACCTTATCATACAAAGAAACCTTGCAGTTGGTCGGGCGAATCCAAAACGGAGATGAAAAAGCAAGAGAATGGCTTGTAAACTGCAATTTGAAATTTGCTTTTACAATTGCAATGAAATATGCCAGAACCGGAATGCCGGTGCTTGACCTGGTACAACAGGCGAATTTGGGACTAATGGCAGCAGTTGACCGATACAATCCGCACCGAGGAACTAAATTTACTACATATGCTGTGTTTTGGATAAAACAGTCAATCCTTAATTATTTAGAGGATCAAAGCCGTCTGATAAAGATGCCATCATACATCGTTACGGCTCTTAAAAAAATCAACGCCGTACAATCTGAATACTATGACGAGCATCAAAAATACCCAAGCGATGATGAGATAGCAACCCTTACCGGCTTTACAATCGCCCATGTCAAGCATCTGATGACCTTAGAATACTCTATCGCCTCGCTGGATGCCCCTGTAAACGATGAAATGGACGGAACCTTATTGGATACCATTAAAGACGAAGACGGTGCGGAGCCGGACGAGAACATCACTGTAACTGAACGAAATAAGTCCATCCTATCATTTGTTGAGCAATTAGAGCCTAATCAAAGAAAAGTAATTACACTACGGTACGGTCTTTATAACGGCAAACGCATGAACCTTGAAGAAGTCGCCGGAATAATGAATTTATCCATAGAACGTGTCCGTCAAATCGAATCAATGGCACTGAACAATCTTCGTAAGATGCCGAAAATAACAAGTTTACATATTTATATGGACTAACAATAAAGGTGCCTACTGAACAAATCAGTAAGCACCTTTTTCTATTTATTATTCTTATCATCAAGATGAACATTTGGATATAGTTCAGGCAGAAAAGGCGTTTCCATTCCTTGCTCTATCATATCTTGGCTATATATTGAAAGTTGTTCATCAAAATCAGTGTAAACTTTTACATTAAATTGTTGTGGCTTATGATCTTTAGCCATATCGAAAAAATGTTCCAAATCAAGCTTGTTAATCAGTCCTCTCCAAGTCTTACAATCATTCAATCGTGCTATCATTCTCCAACTACGACATTCTTTTGAACGGTTCTTATTAAATATGTCTGCACTTTTTGGTCTGATTATGTAATACTCCTTGATAAAGGTTTCAGTATATCGACTTTTAATTTCTTCAGGACTAAGTTTCTCGGTAGGATAATTTTGTTCTAACCACTCAGCTAATGTAATACCATACTCAAGTTTAATTACCGGATGAGAAGGCAACCCTTTTTTCTTAAAATCAGTAACTGTTGGATTTCTGCCATAATCGAGTTTGAACTGCTCTACGGTATCCCGGATAGATTTATCCGACCAGTGAACCAATGGTAATTCTTCACTTAATTCAATTAGTTTTTCAACAATTTCCTCTGTCCCCTTTCTTTTTGAAAGTATTGAAATTGCCTGATTTAATGCGGTTTTTCGTGTCATTACGATTACTCCTTTCGGAGTTTCGCCTGATAATAACCGTTGGGACTGCGTAGGTTGAAAATCTTACGTTTTGGGTTATGTCAAAATTGTCTATTGATTTTATAAGCCCTATACAACCGACCTGAAACAAATCGTCGGGATTTTCTCCTCTGCCCTGAAAACGCTGGACAACACTTAAAACAAGACGCAAATTACCCTTTATAAGTTCGTCCCTTGCATTTTCGTTCCCGTTCTTTACCTCTTTCAAAAGCCTTTCCTTGTCCGCTTCCTTTAAAAGCGGAAGTTTGCCGGTATCAACTCCGCAAATAATAACCTTATTAGTATACATAGGCGACACCTCCGAATAAATACAATAAAATTATTACCGTCGGCAGGTGTTAATAAACCCGAAAAATTTTTTTCTTTTCGACAAAAAAGACTTGCATTTTCAAAATTTTTGTGGAAGTACAGATTTTGGTACATGGGGGTGTGTTATAATTAAAACACTTTATTTTTATTAACCGTTATGTTACAATACTTAAAAGAGGTGAAAGGTCTTGTTACAGTTTATTTTAGGCAGAGCCGCAAGTGGAAAAACCTATACTATACTTGAAAATTTATCCGAATGTGTGAACAGTTCGGGTATTCCCGTACTTTTGGTACCCGAACAGTTTTCGTTTGAGAGCGAAAGGGCGGTACTTTTAAAATTAGGCGATACTTTAGCACAAAAGGTTACCGTTACAAGTTTCAGCCGACTTTGTGACGAAGTGGAGCGAAACGTCGGCGGGATTTGCAGCAGAACGCTTACCGACTCTGACAAAACCGTACTCATAAGCAGGGCGATTAGGCAGGTATCGCCCGACCTTAAACTGTGGAAGAATTACGCAAAGTCATCAGGATTTGCCGTAAGTATTTTAAGTGCGATTGATGAATTTAAGTTAAACTGCATATATCCGCAAGACCTTTTTGATGCGTCAGAACAAACCAAAAGCCGTAATCTGTCGCTTAAACTTCACGATACTTCGCTTATATATTCTGCCTTTGACTGCCTTATTGCAGAACGCTTTACCGACCCGTCTGACAGGCTTTCAAAACTGTATTACACCCTTGAAGAATATAGATTTTTTGAAAACAAAACCGTATTTATAGACTCATTTAAAGGGTTTACGGGACAACAGTTTAAAATACTTGACCGCATAATCTCACAAGCAAAAGATGTTTACATAAGCATTACCGACGATGCCGATGATAAAAAAGAATTTTCGGTTTTCGGCAATGTAAAGAAAACAATATCAAAAATCAAACAAATGGCAAAATCGAAAGGTGTAAAAACACAAGACGATATTGTTTTAAGAGAAAATCACTATCACAACAAAGACCTTTCTAAAATAGAACGCCTTATGGCAGGAAGTGCCGATTTTGCCGACGGCACTGTTTGTCAGGGTGTTACGGTATGCAAAGCAGAGAGTATTTTTGACGAAGCAGAGTTTTGTGCAAGAAACATAAGGCGGATAGTAAGGGAAAATCCCGAAATAAGATACAGAGATTTTGTAGTTATCGCAAGGGACACGGCAGACTATGAACAGGCTCTTTATTCCGCCTGTCAAAAAAACAAGGTAAACTGTTTTATAGACCGCCGTATGCCTTTATCGTCACTGCCCGTATCGGTAGCGGTTCTTGTGGCATTAGACCTTGTAAAGAATATGACAACCGAAAATATACTGCGTTTTCACAAATCGGGGATAAATGTGCTGTCGTTAGAGGAAGTATCACTGCTTGAAAACTACACCTACCTTTGGAACATAACGGGCAGTATGTGGGAAGTTAATTGGGATATGAATCCGTCGGGGTTTGTTGCAGAATTCAAAAAGGACGATATAGTAGCCCTTGAAAAAATAAACTACCTGCGAATAAAGGCAATAACACCCATAATAAATTATAAAAAATCATTTAACGGTACGGCAAAGGATATGGCAAGGTGTCTTGTAAAACTTCTTGACGAATGTGATGCAAAGAGTGCCTTTACAAGCCTTTATGAAGAGTATAAAAAAGAGGGTAACTTCGTATACGCTGATGCCGTAAGGCAGTCGTATGACAGCATTATGGATATACTTGACAGTGCGGTAAACTGTTTAGGTGACGGCAATATATCAAAGCAGGAATTTTGCGACGCCGTTAATATAGCGATATTAAATTCTACTGTTGGTATAGCACCGCAAATGCTTGACGAAGTAACCTTCGGTGCTGCCGACAGAATACGCCCGTCAAGACCGAAGTACGCATTTATATTAGGGGCAAATCAGGGCGTATTCCCACGCTCTTTATCGTCTGACGGAATATTTAAAAACAACGAGCGTGAAAAACTTATAGAACTAGGCATCGACATTCCCGACCGCTCTCTTACCACCGCAATAGACGAAGATTTTTTAGTTTACTCAAATGTATGCTGTCCTACACACGGACTTTTTATCAGTTATTACACAAAAAACGGTGCAAGGGCAGTTGGTACGCCGTCGGCTTTTGTAACGCAGATACTGTCAAGCCTTTCGTGCAACGCAGTAAGTGAGCCTGATATAATGAAAAACGGCAATCTCCCCGAAACCGAAGAAACCGCCGTTTTTGAACTTTGCAGACGTTATGTTAATCTAAATAACGAAGCAGAAGAAATATTAAAGGCACTTGAAAACTCAAAGGACATAAAAAGAGTTACCGCCATACTTAACGGTGCCAAAAAGCAGGACTATAATTTAACACCGAACACCGCAAAAAAACTTTTCGGCGAGGATATAAAAATGTCGCCGTCAAAATTTGATAACTTTAACAGATGTAAGTTTATGTACTTTTTAAGGGACGGACTTAAACTCTCCCGTCTGCAACCTGCCCAATTTGATGTTATGCAAAGGGGTACGCTTATACACTTTGTTCTTCAAATGATGATCGAAAAGTACGGTAAGGATATAAAAAGTCTTACAAAGGACGAAATTTCAAGCGAAGTAAGAGCCTTTACAGACGGTTATCTTGACGGGATTAAAGGGTACAGAAGTGTAGAAACGGCACATTCAAAGTATCTTGTATCAACTATGGTACGTTCCCTTGAATACGTCGTTTTAAGACTAAGTCAGGAATTTTCGCAATCCGATTTTGAGCCTGTAAAATGCGAACTTAAAATAGGGGCAAATGCGGATATTCCCGAAATAAAAATACCGATAGAAGACAAGGGCAGTATAAGCGTGTCTGGAATAGTTGACAGACTTGATACCTTTAACGGGTATGTGAGAATAATAGATTATAAAACGGGACACAGAGATTTTAGACTGCCCGATATACTCTTTGGTCAAAATATGCAGATGTTAATATATCTGTACGCCGTAACAAAGAGTGAAAAATACGGCAAAATGCCTGCCGGTATATTCTATATGCCTGCACGAAGAATAAAGGACGGCAGTCCGGCAGAGCGGAGAATGAGCGGTATACTGCCCGAAGATTTAGACCTTGTATACGCTATGGAAAAGGGAAACAACGGCGAATTTATACCCAAACTTACAAGCAATCCGTCCGACAGTTTTATAAATCAGGAAGATTTTTACAGTATATTCGATTACATAGAAAGACGTCTTGCCCTTACGGGAAAACAGATTTTAAACGGTAATATTTCGGCAGACCCCGTTGACGGGATAGACAGTCCTGCCTGCAAGTACTGTGATTTTGCGTCGGTTTGCCGTATAGGTGACACAAAACACACCTGCGTACCGAAAATGCACAATAATGAAGTTTTGGAATTTATAAAAAAGGAGGCGGAAAACGATGGCATTTGAACCCACACCGTCACAAAGAAGTGCTATTGACACTGACGGCAGTGTTTTAGTATCCGCCGCCGCAGGTTCGGGAAAAACCGCCGTTCTTACAAGACGTGTTATAAGAAAACTCACAGACAAAATAAATCCCGTCAGTGCAGACCGCCTTTTGGTAGTTACCTTTACCAATGCGGCGGCTAATGAAATGCGTACAAGAATAGAAAATGAACTAAATACAGAATGTAAAAAAAATCCCGACGATATAGGACTTTTAAAACAACGCCATTTAATATCGTCTGCCAAAATATGCACCATTGACTCTTTTTGTATCGACCTTGTAAGAGAAAATTTTGAAAAATGCGGTGTTGACCCCGATTTTAAGGTAAGTGACGGCACCGAACTTACAGAGATTGACAAAAGGGTAATGTCACAACTGCTTGACCGCTATCTTGAAGAGCAAAGCGAAGAATTTAAGTTTTTACTTGAACTTACGGGTTGTGAATACAGTGAGGATAAACTATCAAGTACTATAAACGATATATTTTTATACAGCCGTCAACTGCCGTTCCCCGAAAATTTTATAAACAGCCTTTGCGTACCGTACAGTAAACCCTTTGATAAAGAAAATATACTCTTTACCTCTGCTTTTGAGTACGCAAGAAAGAAACTTGAAGTGGCACAAAATTTAGTAGCCGAAATGTCCGACGTTGCACTTAGCCTTAAAAAAAACAGTGACAAATGCACCGTTTTTGCACAAAACATTTCTTTTGTTTTGTCAACTCTTATTGAAACTGCAAACGGACTTGATTGGGATAAATTTGTAAACTTGCTTAAAAGCAGTGAAATACCACGAATGCCGTCAACATCAAAGGATGACCAAAATTCCGAAATTTTTAAATCTTTAAAGAAAGATATAACGGTAATACTCACAAAACTAAAAGAACTGTTTTCAAAAACAGTCAAGGAAACCGAAGACCTAAACAAAAGGATATATCCGTCTGTAAAACTTCTTTGTGATATTATAAATGAGTATGCAAATAATCTTTTTTGTGAATATAAAGCCGAAAACACCTTTACCTTTTATAATACAGAACAGTTGGCACTCTCAATGCTGTGTGAATACAAGGACGGTAAGATTTTAGTAAAAGAAGACTCCGCCGAATATTTAAGCCGATATAAAGAGGTATTGGTAGACGAATTTCAAGACGTAAATGACCTGCAAAATATGCTTTTTTATATTCTCTCGGGCAAAGAAGAAAGACTTTTTGCGGTGGGTGACGTAAAACAAAGTATATACGGTTTCAGGGGCTCTAATCCTGATAATTTTCTAAAAAAGAAAGAGCGTTTTATACCGATAGATAAAGCAAAAGACTTTGAGCCTAAAAAAATAATACTCTGTGATAATTACCGAAGTAAAAAGGGTATATGCGACTTTGTAAACTTTTTCTTTTCTGTTATGATGAACGGTCAGACGGGTAATTTGGTTTATACGAAAGAGGAATTTTTAAACGCATCTGCCACATTCCCCGAAACAAACTCTCCTGACACCGAACTTTTAATAGTATCGCAGGAGGAAGAAGAAACTACACTTGAAGCAGAGGCAAAATGTATTGCAAAATATATACTTGACACCTTAAATGAGGATAATATTTTGCGTGATGAAAACGGCACTTTAAGAAAAGCAAAGTACGGCGACTTTGCAATACTTCTTAATACCGTTCAGGGTAAAGCCGAAGTAATAGCAAGTGTTCTTAAATCATATAATATTCCCGTTTCATACGATGAGGGGGGATTTGCCGAAACGGTTGAAATATCCACCTTTACATCACTTTTAAAGGTAATAGACAACCCCCGTTGCGATATTGAACTTGCGACGGTTATGATGTCGCCGATATTCTGCTTTGACGCAGAGGAAATGGCACTGATACGCTCAAAAAACAAAAACTGCGACCTTTTTTCGTCGGTAATAGCGTATGCTAATTCAGGAGATAAACACTGTAAAGATTTTTTGCAAACCCTACATAAAATGCGTCGTGAAGCAACCGTCCTACCCACCGACGAACTGATAACAAAACTTTTATCCGAAACCGATTATATCAATATTGTATCGGCTATGCCGTCGGGAGATATACGGCGTGATAATCTGCTGTCACTTTTAAAGTATGCCGTACAGTATAGAAAGTCTGGCAAAATCGGTATATCGGGATTTTTAAATTTCGTTTTAACCGCATCAAAAAGAAGTGCAAAATCATTATCCGACGGCAATGCCGTTAAAATAATGAGTATGCACGCATCAAAAGGTCTGCAATTTCCCATTTGTATAATTGCAAACCTCTCCTCTAAAATAAACAACGAGGACTCCATAAACAGAATCCTCTACTCTGCAAAATACGGTATTGGTATAAAATACTTCGATGAGAGTACCGAAACGGATATTGAAACGGTCTCCCACCGACTTATAGCAAGACAGTCTGCTATTAAAAATGTTGACGAACGGTTACGTCTTTTATACGTCGCTATGACAAGGGCAGAGGAAAGACTTGTTTTGGTATCCTCTATGAAAGATACCTCAAAAACCCTTTCAAGGATTTCCTCAAAACTCTCAAAAGATGCACCTTTCGTTACGGGCGAATGGCTTGAAAGCACCACAAGTATGAACGATTGGGTACTTGCAATCGGTCTGTTACACCCAAGTGGCGAAATGTTAAGACGAATATCCGATTCATCTGTAAAACCGCTTTGTGACGGCTCAAATCTTAAAATATCCTTTGTAAAACCCGAAGAAATAATTTCTGCCGAAACAGTAAATGAAAGCAAAAAGGCGAAAATCGACCTTTCGGCACCCATACAAAATAATATAAATTATTGCTACCCTTATGATGCCTTAAAGGAAATACAGGCAAAAGCGTCGGTTTCGCAGATTGCTAACAAGGCGGAAAGCGAACGCTTTGCATTTACCGCAAAACCGTCATTTATGCAAAAGGACGGTCTTACGGCAACGGGCAGAGGAACTGCTATGCACAAGGTTATGCAGTATATTGATATGAGCCGTAAACCTGACGTAAATGCTGAAATTGAAAGACTTAAAGAGTGGCAGTTTATAACCGAGCAGGAAGCAACTGCAATAGATATAGATGCTATAAACAAATTTTTTGAAAGCGATATTTTTAAAAGTATTTTAAATTCATCAGACGTTCGCCGTGAAATGCGGTTTTTGACCGAAGTTCCCGCCTTGCGTCTTGACGGTACGCTTTTAGGCGATATAGCAAATACCCCCGTAATAGTTCAGGGTGCGGTGGATTTATGCTTTGTACAAGACGGCACTGTAACGGTACTTGATTTTAAAACCGACCGAGTAGACAGCGAAAAGGATTTAATAGACGCTTACAGCGAACAGTTGAATATCTACTCAAAAGCCTGCGAAAAGATATTCGGTCTGCCCGTTGGCAAGAAGATTATTTACTCATTTTCTCTTTCAAAAGAAATACAAGGTGTTTCAATTGACAACAACATATTACATATTGCAAAAGGTCTTGAAGAGGTTCCATCGGTAATTGATGTTAAAGCAGTTTCAAAAAGTAAAGAAAATGTTTCTGCCGTTTTACATTTTAATGTTGTTAAATCAATTGATGTAAGCAAAGTTAAACTTTTCTTGGACGGCGAAAATGAAATTAAAGATGAACAAGCAGTTGTTGAAATTTCAAAAAGTATTGCTTTAAAATCGGAAGTTGCTTTAGATGTAACTTTGGTTGTTCCATATTCTGTTTGCGAGGCAGAACTTAATATTGTTCCACAATTCACATTTGGTGATACAGGTCTTGTTCTTGATGATTATTTTGTTTACAACAATGTTGCAAAACATCAACAAGAATATCAATTCAAATTTAATTTTGATATTTCAAAAATTAAGGCGGGTAGTGTTAATGATAACCTGTCTTTTATGCTTTCATATAAAGATTACCCAGAAGTTAAAGCATCAACAATAAATCTTTTTAACAAAGATGCAAATATTGGTGTTATAAAACTT
>CALGCE010000281.1 GCA_937884625.1 uncultured Clostridia bacterium | reverse complement strand
TTTCGTCCTCGAAAAGTCCTTTTATCCCTATAAAAAGGACGCATAATGCAATACCGTTCATAAGTGTATCTTTTACCCTTTCGGGTATTCCTTTTTTAAGGAATATACCGATAAGAGAGCCTAATATAACAAGTACGAAGTTTACTACGGCACCGCTTGTTAAAATTCTTATCAATTTACCACCCCGCCCGACTATAACAGAATTATATATCAGTATACACTAAAAAGTCAACTTGACTTTTAAAAAATAACCGCCCTTTGGACGGTTACTTTTCTTTTATATCTTCTAGTGCTGTGCGTACCGCTTCAATAACGAATGCAGAAAAAGTACAATTCTTGCCTTTGATTGCATTTTCAACGTTTTCAATTACGTCATTAGGAAAACGTATGGTTTTGTTAGTGGTCGGAGGGATTGACGGAATTTTAAATTTACTCATATACACACCTCGTAATGCAATTGTATTGCTTATAGTTTATATTATCTTTGCAATAAATTATGCATTGCAATTGCAATGCATAATTGCTATAATATCAGTAGAGGTGATAAACATTGAATTGTAGAAATGAATTTTGCATATATCAAAAAGATGATAAATGTATACTTGATGAAATAAATCTCGATATACAAGGTTCCTGTGAAGAATGTATTTATGTCGAAATAAATAATAAAGTTTTACAAGTGGCAAAAGATAAAAAACTATATTGAAAATTGGAAATTTCTGTGTTATTATTTAAGTATAATTAATTGAGGAGGTTTTTTTATGAATTCACTAAAAAAGTTTATTGCGGAATTTATCGGTACTTGCGTGTTGGTTGTTTTCGGTTGCGGAACGGCAATGACGGTTGGATGCGACTCGGCAAAGGGTTGCGGTTACATTCTGACGGCTCTTGCTTTTGGACTTGTCATTGTAGCAATGGCATATTCTGTCGGCAATATTTCAGGTTGTCACATTAACCCCGCCGTTTCAATCGGTATGCTTGTGTCCGGTCGTATGTCTTTTAAAGATTTTATCGGTTACGTTGTTTCACAGTTTTTGGGTGCAACGGCAGGGGCGGTTATTTTAAACGCAATTTTCTCGTATGCGGATATAACCGACAAAACCGGTGCTCTCGGTTCAAATGCTCTTGCAAACGATTCGGTTGTAGCATCGTTAATTATTGAGGTTATCTTAACCTTTGTATTTGTTTTTGCAATTTTAGGCGTTACTTCAAAGGTTGAAAACAGTTCAGTAGCAGGTGTAGTTATAGGTCTTACATTAACACTCGTACATATTTTGGGTATCGGTCTTACGGGAACTTCGGTTAATCCTGCACGTTCTTTCGGTCCTGCACTTATTGCCGGCGGAGATTCACTATCCTGCGTTTGGGTGTTTATCGTAGCACCGCTTGTAGGCGGAGTATTGGCGGCACTGATTTATAAACTTATCAGTCTTAAAAATAATGATTGATTTATAATTTAACGTTTTCGGGCAGTCGCCTTATGGCAACTGCCCGAAATTTTTTGCTTATTATATTGTCTGTTCATTGACAATCACGGTATTTGGTATGCTTTTGGGTTTTATATTCTCTATATCGTTTATATCTATAACCGCATTGTGAGCGGTTGGTTCCCATTCCGGTTTTGAAAACAACGCTATTACAAGCGATAATTTTCCTATAATATCAAAAAGCGGAAATGTAAGACAGTAAAGAAGTTTTTTATACCAAATTATCGGCTTTATTCGTTTGTACTCTATAATAAAAATATAAACTGCGGTAATTATTTTTTTAAGATTGCCTTTTATTACGTACCAAAGTGTAATTGCAGTAAGTGATAAAAATGCGTCAAACGGTTTGTCTGCTATGATATAAACTGTAATGCTGAGCATATATACCGCTAACCGCTTAAATATTATTGTAAGTGAACGGGGATATACAACGCTTAACATATCAAAACTCATAAAACGCTGTTTTATATTCTGCTTAAAATTCATACCCTTGCAGAATTTAGGGTTAATAATATTTAAAAACAGTTTTCCGCCCGTCTGCACAAAGGCTTGCAGATGTCCTTTTGACCAACGTATTCGCTGTGTTAAAGCCGATTTAAAACAGGTTGGCTGTTCGTCATAAAATACGGCGTCATTATTGTACGAAATACTGTAACCGTTTGCAACCGCATCGGCACAAAACGCTCTGTCTTCGGTAAGAGAGGTATAGTTCCAACCGTTTTTAATAAGTTCGTTTGCAAACAAAAAGCCCGTACCCTGTATCCTTGTTGCAAGACCGAACACCGACCTTGCTCTGTGTTCTTCCCTTATAGTGCGTAACCAATGCAGTGCGTAAGATGCCGATATCCAATTATCGTCAAAGTTCTTGGTGTTTCTGTACGAAGTTATTATTTTTTCACCTGCATCAAATGATTCGTTCATTCTTGTGATATAGTCTTTGCTTAAAAGATTGTCTGCATCAAATATAAAATAACCCTCAAATTTTTCTATACCATAGTCACGGGATATACATTCTACCAAATATTTAAGAGCGTAACCCTTTGTCTTATGTTTTTCGTCCTTTCTTTCATAACAAACCGCCCCTGCTCTTTTAGAAATGTTTGCAGTGTTATCGGTGCAGTTGTCCGCCACTACGAAGGTAGTTATGAGATTTGACGGATAATCTTGCAATTTAATGCTTTCAAGCAGTTTTTCGATTACTGTTTCTTCATTTCTTGCCGCTATCAAAATTGCATACTTGTGATTTTTCTTTGCTTTTTCAAATTTGCGTGTAGCAACAACACCTACCGCCTTATATACTGTACGGTATTTGTAAATATTGGTTATTAAATTTGAAATTTGTTTTATAAGTCCTATTATATCTTTTAAAATTCCCATAGCCGTTATGTTATTACTTTTATTATTTATTTTCAAGTAAACTTTGTCGAATGATAAATTTATTTTATATACTGCATAAATCAGGATAGTTTGTTTTGTGCATATTAAACTTTTTTCTCATAATTTGGGAATATGTGTCATAAAAAATCAAAAGAATGCTTGACATAACGGTCGTGTTTATAGTATAATACATCTTACAAGTTTACCCTTGATTTTTGCGGAGGGAGGGAATTAAATGAGTCAAATAAGAGTTAAAGAGAACGAGTCACTCGATAATGCTTTGCGTCGTTTTAAGAGGCAAACCGCCAAAGACGGCGTCATTCAAGAGGTTCGTAAGAGAGAGCATTATGAAAAGCCCTCTGTAAAGCGTAAAAAGAAATCGGAGGCTGCCCGTAAGAGGAAGTTCCGCTAATTTATGAATGTCTTTAAGGCGGTTATTTATAACCGCCTTTTTATTTTAGGAGAATAAAAGTATGCTTTTAAAGCCCGATATTAAACTTGACCGCATAACCGATATAACACCTGCACTTCTTAATAAGTTTTCTGTAAATGCACTGTTGCTTGATGTTGACAATACAATGTCAACACATCACGGTATGGTGCTTACCGATGGTCTTATGGAGTGGATTTGCAGTATGCAAAAAAACGGTATAAAACTTTGTATTTTATCTAACTCTAAAAAGAAGCGTGTAGAGCCGTTTGCAAAAAAAATCGGTCTTGATTTTATAAGCCTCGGATTAAAACCTTTACCGTCAGGTTTTATAAGGGGTGCTAAAAGGGTAAATGAGAAAAGGCGTAATATTGCAATAGTAGGCGACCAGATATTTACCGACACATTAGGCGGTAACCTATCGGGACTTAAAACCGTACTTTTAACACCTATCAAACCTGAAAGTTCACTGCGTTTTCGTTTTAAACGTAAACTTGAAAGAGTAGTTTATAAAATTTATAAAATTAAGAGATACGAGGGGGAATAGGCTGTGTCTGCGAAATTCGGACCTGCGGGAAATTCTTTAAGTTTTAAGGAAATGGGATATAAAAGCAGTCTTGAAGTGCCTGAATATCTTGTGAAAATGGGACTTGACGCTTTTGAATATCAGTGTGGCAGAGGCGTTAATATAGGTACCGATAAAGCAACCCAACTGGGAATAATTGCAAAAAATAACGGTATAACCCTTTCTCTTCACGCACCGTATTATATTTCTATGTCATCTGTTGAGGAAGAAAAACGGCTTAATTCGATTAATTATATTCTGTCAAGTGCAAGAGCGGTTAATGCAATGGGCGGAAACAGGATAGTAGTGCATACGGGCTCCTGCGGAAAAATAAGCAGGGAACAAGCACTATCTCTTGCCTGTGATACTATGCGTTTAGCACTTTTGGCACTTGATAAAGAAAATTTGGGACATATTCATATCTGTCCCGAAACAATGGGCAAGGTTAATCAACTCGGCACGCTTGACGAGGTGCTTACCATTTGCGAACTTGATGAAAGATTAATACCTTGTATTGATTTTGGTCACCTAAATGCAAGAGATTTAGGGTATTTTAAGACAAAAAGCGATTATGAAACGGTATTTTTGAAGATAAAAGACCGTCTTGGAAGTGACAGACTTCATTCTTTTCATTCTCATTTTTCAAAGATAGAATACACAAACGGCGGCGAGAAAAGGCACCTTACCTTTGCCGATACACTGTACGGTCCCGATTTTGAGCCCGTAATGGAACTTACGGCAAAGTATAATTGCGAAACGGTGTATATCTGTGAATCGGACGGCACACAGGCAGAAGATGCTAAAAAAATGAAAGATTACTATAAATCATTATATTAAGAGATGATTAAAAGTGGAAATTTACAGTAAAAACGGTATTCTTGACAACGATGCAATTTCGGTTATAGTAGACGATTTGACCGATGAGTATTTAAGTGTATCGGGCAAAAAGGCTATGGCTGAAAACAGATTCAGGCTCTCTTTGGAAGAAATACTGCTTAGGTTTAGGGACCTTTACGGTACTGAAATACCGTGCAAAGTAGTATGTACTAAAAAATTAAACAAGGTAAGTATTGAAGTGTCACAAGAGGGTATCAGGAGAGATTGGCTTCCTTGCGATGAGGATATTAAGGTATCGTATGATATTTTGGCAAGACTTAATGTTTCGCCGAGATATGTCTATTCTCATATAGGTAAGGGACGTAACCGTGTTATATGGGAGCCGATTGGTAAACCTTCGAACAACTCAACACTTATTTTTATGCTTGTTGCCATTATCCTTGCGGTTGCTACGGGAATTATAATAAATTCGGTGCCACACGGTATACATAAAATGTTGATAGATGATATTGTATCACCGATTTTCGAAAAATTAACTGCCATACTTTCGGAATTTGCGACACCGCTTGTCTTTTTTGCGGTAATAGGCGGAATAGTCGGTATCGGCGACGTAAAGTCGTTTGGTAAAATAGGCTCGAAAGTCCTTATAAGAATGATTGGTAGTTATTTGATAGCGGCATTTTTTCTTGGAATAGGAAGCATATTTATTTTCGGTATATCGTCGGGCGTGGCAGACGGGGGAGATACCTCCGCCGTAGGGCAGATTGTTCAAATGGTACTTGACATTATACCCGATAATCTTCTTTTGCCGTTTACGGTTGATAACGATTTGCAGGTAATAACAATTTCAATCTTTGTCGGCGTTACTTTGTTGTTGTTAGGCAATAGGGTAACAAGATTAAACGACGCAATAAAGGACATTACCGAACTTGTAAATAAAATGATGATTATTTGCTGTAAATGTATTCCCGTTATAGTTTACTTTGGTGTTGTTAAGATAATAAGTACAAGCAATTCAAAGCAGTTTTTGAGTATTGCAAAAATGTTTGTTTCGTATATTATTATAAATGCGGTCTTTATACTGTCTATGATTATCCGTTCAAGAGTTGTCTCAAAAGTGCCTTTCAAAACGGTATTTCCAAAACAACTTGCAACACTGTTTATAAATATAACAACTGCTTCGCAGGTTGCGGCATTGCCTGAAAATATGATTTGCTGTAAGGAAAAGTTCGGCATTGACGAAAAACTTGTCAATTTTGCACTTCCTTTGGGCATAGTCATTTATATGCCGAGTGGGGCTATTTTTCTCGGTCTTACATCAATAGCACTGTCGTCAACATTCGGTATACCGATAACAGTAGGTTTATTGTTAAGAATTTTAATAATATGTGTTATCGTTGCCATTGCGGCTCCTCCGATACCCGGTTCTGCGGTTGTTGTAATGCCGGTATTGTTTGCGGCTTGCGGTATTCCAAACGAGGCATTTCCTCTTGCAATTATTTTTGCAACGATAGCAGGATACATATTACCTGCATTTAACGGTTTCAATATTCAACTTGAACTTCTTATGACGGCTAAAAAACTAGGTAAAATAGACGACAACAAATTGCGTAAAAAGCAATAAAATTTAATGGCATTAAAAGGGTCTGCGAAGAAATGCAAATTTCGTAACAGTCCCTTGTTTTAAAATGTAAAGGAGGGGGACAAAATGTACAAACTTTATATTGTCGAGGACGATAACGGTATATCATCGGGCATATCGGCACTTGCAAAATCCTGGGGAATGGAAGTTATGGAATGTGACGACTTTCGCAATGTATTAGAGCAGTTTTGTGAATATATGCCTCATATTGTGCTGCTTGATATAGGTCTGCCGTTTGCAGGCGGTTATCATTGGTGCAGTGAAATACGCAAAATTTCAAACGTTCCGATAATATTTATATCGTCTGCATCGGATAATATGAATATAGTAATGGCTATGAATATGGGGGCAGACGATTTTATTGCAAAACCGTTTGATGCAAATGTACTTATGTCAAAAATTCAGGCGTTGTTAAGGAGAAGTTATGATTTTTCTTTGTCACAGCCTATTTTGTCCCATAGAGGTGCATTTTTAAATACAGGCGATAATACGCTTACATATAAAAATGAAAAAATAGAACTTACAAAAAACGAATACCGAATACTTTTATGCCTTCTTGAAAATAAGGGTAAGGTGGTAAGCCGTGAAAAACTAATGGAACGACTGTGGGAAACCGACAGTTTTGTTGACGAAAACACGCTTACGGTAAATGTCAACCGACTGAGGAAAAAACTCGACGGGATAGGTCTTGAAAACTTTATTGCAACAAAATTCGGTTTAGGGTATATTACGGAGTAATCGTATGAAACTTTTTTTCAAATATTTAAAAGACAGATATAAATTTATAGTTTTAACGGCAGTTTTATTCATAGTATTGATTGTTGCATTTTTGTTATACCGTCTACCGCTTAAAGCGATAGTGTATCCTATGTTGTTATGCGCTTTTATACTTTTATGTTTTTTAGTGGCGGATTTTATAAGAGTTAAAATTAAGCATAGAAAACTTGTTGGTCTTAAAAATCTTGCCGCCGAAATGATACAAGAAAACATTTTTGACGATACCTTATTTGACAGTGATTACGCTCAAATAATTCTGTCACTTAAAGAGCAAATAGTCGATATTAAAACGCAGGACTTTGCAAATTATAACGATATGGTGGATTATTATACGGTTTGGGCACATCAGATTAAAACTCCGATTTCTTC
>CALGCE010000280.1 GCA_937884625.1 uncultured Clostridia bacterium | reverse complement strand
CTTATAGTTGCATCTGCCAAACCATTTGTATTTTTTTCTTCCATAAAAAGCTCCTATTTTTTCAAATTAAGCATTGACAATTTTTTTTGTTCATAATCATCAGAAAAAGTCATTATGTCAGGAAATACATTTCCTCCTATTATTCGGCAACAGTTTCGGTTGCTTCTACAACTTCTTCTACTGCTGCTTCGAACGATTCTTCTTCCTCATCGTCAGTATCATTAGCGGCAGAGCCTATATCGTCTATTCCCTGTCTTGCCTCGATTACAGCGTTAGCCATTGTTTCTGCGATAAGTTTAACTGCACGGATAGCATCGTCGTTACCCGGAATTACAGCATCAATTTCGTCAGGGTCACAGTTTGTATCAACAATAGCGATAATCGGAATACCGAGTTTCTTTGCTTCTGCAACTGCAATTCTTTCTTTTCTCGGGTCTACGATAAAGAGTGCACCCGGAATTTTATTCATATTCTGAATTCCGCCCATAAACTTTTCGAGTTTATCAATTTCAAGGTTAAGTTTAATAACTTCCTTTTTGGGGAGAAGTTCAAAAGTACCGTCATCACGCATAGCACGAAGTTGATTTAAACGTGCTATTCTCGTCTTAATGGTTGAGAAGTTTGTGAGCATACCGCCGAGCCAACGTGCATTAACGTAAGGCATACCGCAACGCTCTGCTTCTTCTTTAACGGAATCCTGTGCCTGTTTCTTGGTACCTACAAAAAGAATGTCGCCACCCTCTGCCGCAATGTCACGGGCAAAAAGATATGCTTCATTTAACTTTCTGACCGTCTGTTGAAGGTCAATAATGTAAATACCGTTACGCTCTGTAAAAATATACTGAGCCATTTTTGGGTTCCAGCGTCTTGTTTGATGTCCGAAGTGAACACCTGCTTCAAGCAACTGTTTCATTGATACTACTGCCATTTGTTTTTCCTCCTGAGGTTTATCCTCCATCCCGTTATCCGATTCGGAAATTGCCCGTATCAAGACAACACCCTACCGATACCAAACGGAATGTGTGTAATATTACTATCTGACGATAGCCAATAAAGTATATCACAATCATTTCCCAATTTCAAGTATTTTTTCCTATATTTATTTAAATATTTGTCAAAAACATTTGACTTTAATGCTATATAGCAGTATAATTGAAAAAATGCAAATTAAAGGAGAATTGAAATGGCTTACTATTTTAGTGAAACATCACATACGTTTAACGAATATTTATTAGTACCGGGTTATTCTTCATCTAAATGTATTCCTGCAAACGTATCTTTAAAAACACCGCTTGTAAAGTTTAAATTGGGCGAAGAACCTGCTATTACTATGAATATTCCGATGACATCTGCAATTATGCAGTCGGTATCGGGTGACAGACTTGCAATTGCACTTGCAAAAGAGGGCGGTATTTCTTTTATATACGGCTCGCAGTCAATTGAGTCGGAAGCGGCAATGGTAGCAAGGGCAAAGTCTTATAAAGCAGGATTTGTAGTAAGCGATTCGAACGTTACTCCCGACAGTACACTTGCAGATATAATTGCACTTAAAGAAAAAAACGGTCATTCAACGATTGCCGTAACATCCGACGGCTCTGAAAACGGTAAACTTTTAGGTATAGTCACAAGCAGAGATTACAGAGTAAGCCGTATGTCTACCGATACAAAGGTAAAGGACTTTATGACTCCCCTTTCGAGTTTAGTAGTCGGCAGTGAAGATACAACACTTAAAACCGCAAATGATATTATTTGGGATAACAAGCTCAATTCCCTGCCGATTGTCGATAAAAACGGCAATTTAAAATATTTTGTTTTTAGAAAAGATTATGACGCTCACAAAGAAAATCCAAATGAACTGCTGGACAACCAAAAGAGATATGTTGTAGGTGCCGGTATAAACACCCGTGATTATGCCGAGCGTGTTCCTGCTCTTGTAAATGCAGGTGTTGACGTTCTTTGTATCGACTCTTCCGAAGGATACAGTGAGTGGCAGAAACTAACCATTGAATTTATACGTGAAAAATACGGCGATACCGTTAAAGTAGGTGCAGGAAACGTCGTAGACCGTGAGGGATTTTTATTCCTTGCAAAAGCAGGTGCTGATTTTGTCAAAGTAGGCATTGGCGGAGGCTCAATATGTATAACCCGTGAAACAAAGGGTATCGGCAGAGGACAAGCCACTGCTTTAATCGAGGTTTGTGCCGCACGTGACGAATATTTCAAAGAGACCGGCATTTACGTTCCCGTTTGTTCCGACGGCGGTATCGTACACGACCACCATATGACATTAGCACTTGCCATGGGTGCCGACTTTATGATGCTCGGCAGATATTTTGCAAGGTTTGACGAAAGTCCTACAAACAAGATAATGATTAAGGGTAATTACTATAAAGAGTATTGGGGCGAGGGTTCAAACAGAGCAAGAAACTGGCAACGCTACGATTTGGGCGGTGACAAAAAACTCTCATTTGAAGAGGGCGTTGATTCCTATGTTCCCTATGCAGGTACACTTAAAGATAATGTTGCACTCTCACTCAGTAAGGTAAAATCAACCATGTGCAATTGCGGTGCTCTGACACTTGAAGAATTAAGAGATAAGGCAAAAATAACACTTGTTTCCGCAACAAGTATAGTTGAGGGCGGAGCACACGACGTTATACAAAAAGAAACTTCACTTGGTTCAATTAAATAGCCGATAATACTTAAAAGACTGCTGTTTATATCCTTTTTGGATAAGACAGCAGTCTTTTTTTACTGTTCTTTTTGCTCTTGTGACTGAGTTGATTTTAATTCTTCCTCTTCAAGAACTCTGTATGCCACCTTACCAACAAGGGTTTTAGGCATATCTTCTTTAAAGACAATATCGTACGGCATAGAATATTTTGCTATATTCTTTTTACAGTAACTTAACAGTTCCTGTTTTACCTCTTCACTTGCCGTAACATCGCCTGAAAGTTTTACAAAAGCCTTAACCTTTTGCATCTTATACGGGTCGGGAATGCCGATCACGCAGGACATCTGCACCATTTCGTGCGCGTCGAGAATGTTTTCGATCTGCCCGGGATAGACGTTGTAGCCCGACGAGATGATCATGCGCTTGGCTCTGCCGCGGAAGTAGATGAAGCCCTGCTCATCCATCGTGCCGAGGTCGCCGGTGTACACCCACGTCAAACCGTCGTCGTGCTTGCGCAGCGTCTGCTCGGTCTCGTAGGGGTGCTTCATGTATTCCTGCATCACCGTGGGGCCGGCAAGCAGGATTTCGCCCTCTTCGCCGTAGGGCAGCTCCCTGTCCGTTCCCGGCTCGACGATCTTGATGTAGGTGTCGGGGAACGGGAGACCGATAGAGCCCTCCTTCGCCATGTGCGTCGGCGTCAGGCAGCAGGCGGTGACGGTCTCGGTCGTGCCGTAGCCCTCGCGCACCTGAACGACCGCCTTGTGATCGTACAGGAACTTATCGAACTTACGCTTCAGCTCTATCGAGAGCGAGTCGCCGCCGGAGAACACTCCCTTGAGGGAACTGAGGTCGGCCCCATCCATCGTCGGGAGTCTCAAAAGCGCTTCGTACAGCGTCGGAACGCCCGCGATAAAGTTGCATTTGTACTTGGTGATCTGCTTGGCATAGGTATCCG
>CALGCE010000279.1 GCA_937884625.1 uncultured Clostridia bacterium | reverse complement strand
CACATATCGCAATTACGTTTTTGAGTGCGCCGCCGAGTTCTACGCCTATTATATCGGAGGATGTATAAACCCTTAAAAATTCGTGGGACATAACATCCTGTACGACCTGTGCTGCCACAAGACTTTTTGATGCCGCCACCAAGGACGTGGGTATTTCCCTTGCCACTTCCTCTGCATGGGACGGTCCTGAAAGGACTACTATATTTTTATTTGGAATAACGCCCTCTATTACCTGAGAAAGTCTGTTAAGGGTACCCTTTTCAAGTCCCTTTGCAACGTTTACGATTATTCCGTAATCATCATATTGTGAAAGTTTTTCTGCCACCGATTTTACAGCGGTAGACGGGGTTGCTATTATTGTAATTTGAGAACCCTCTACACAGGACATATCATCGGTTATATCAATATCTTCGGGTATTTTGATACCGCTTAACAACTTTTCATTTGCCCTTTGTGTTTTAAGCATTGTTACTTCTTGTTCAAAAGGTGACCAAAGTGTAACCTTATGACCGCAACTATGTGCGGTAAGTGCAAGGGCAATTCCCCAACCGCCCGAACCTAAAACGGTAATTTTCGACATATGTATTATTTCCTCCTGACAGTAAGTTTTTTCTCTTCGCCTGCGAGCAGTCTTTTTATATTTTCACTGTGTTTCAGTATAACTATGACACCCATAACCGCACTCAAAACCGCCTGTGGCATAAACAGAGCGGAGGTATCGTAAAGAATGAGTGAAAGAACGATAACAATAACCGTCGCTATTAGTGAAGAAAGCGAAACTATCCTGCTTATAATAAATGATACTGCAAATATTGCAAGACCTATTAAAATGGCGATAGGACAGCACACCAAATATATACCTACACTGACCGCTACCCCTTTACCGCCCTTAAAGTCAAAGAAAATCGGAAAAACGTGTCCTAAAATGCAGGCAACTCCGCACAGATATGCACCGTAAATAGGTACCGCATATAAGGCAGATGAATTACTTGCAATATAACCGAACATAACCCGTCCTACATAGCAGGCAACAAAGCCTTTTAAAATATCACAGGCAAATGTAAGTACGCCGGGTAATACGCCGCCAACCCTCATAGCATTGGTAGTACCTGCATTACCGCTTCCAAAATCCCTCACATCGCTGTTTGTAAAGCACCTTGTAAATATAACCGCAAAATTTATACTTCCCAAGAGATATGCACCGATAACGGTAATAACCGCCGTCATAATCATTACTTATCTCCCCTTTCACGAATAACAAACCTGACGGGTGTTCCTTCAAGACCGAAGATTGACCTTATCTGATTTTCAAGATAACGCTGATATGAAAAATGAAAAAGTTCGGCGTTATTGCAGAAACAAACAAATGTCGGCGGACGTGTTGATGCTTGTGTCATATAGTAAATTTTAAGTCTTTTTCCCTTATCGGTAGGCGGTTGCACCCTTGCGGTGGCGTCCGCCAAAATATCGTTGAGTTTACCCGTTGAAATACGCATAGTATTTTGAGAATACACATATTTTATAAGTTCAAAAAGTCTGTCAAGCCTCTGCCCCGTTTTTGCCGATATAAATATAATAGGTGCATAGGACATAAACGAAAAGTCATTCATCAATTTTTTGCGGTAGGTATCCATCGTCTTGCCGTCTTTTTCGACTATATCCCACTTATTTACCGCAATAATACACGCCTTGCCCTCTTCAAGTGCCAATCCTGCAACCTTTGAGTCCTGCTCGGTAAAGCCGTCGGCACCGTCTATCATTATAACGCATACATCCGAACGCTCTATCGCCATTTTTGCACGTAAAACGCTGTATTTTTCTATTTTATCGTCTACTTTACTGCTACGGCGAAGTCCTGCCGTATCAATAAAATTAAATCTTCCGTGTTCGTTTTCTGTAAGCGTATCAATTGCATCTCTCGTAGTCCCTGCGATATCGGACACTATCGAACGCTCTTCACCTGCTATTTTATTTACCAAAGACGATTTACCTGCATTGGGTTTGCCGATAATAGCAACATTTACAACATCGTCATCTTCGTCAGATGCGTTTTGTTCGGGTAAATACTTAAAAGCCTCATCCAAAAGGTCGCCCGTACCGTGACCGTGTACCGAAGATACTGCAACAGGGTCGCCCAACCCCAAATTATAAAACTCATAAAATTCAGGTGGAACATCGCCTATATTATCACATTTATTAACGCATAACACTATCGGTTTACCGCTCTTTTGAAGCATTGATGCTATATCCATATCGGCGGCGGTTACACCGCTTTTTAAATCGGTAACGAATATTATTACGTTTGCCGTATCTATTGCAAGATTTGCCTGAGCACGCATAGAGGAGAGTATTATATCGTCTGTTTTTGGTTCTATACCGCCTGTATCTACAAGCATTACTTTTCTGCCTGACCACTCTGCATCACCGTATATACGGTCCCTTGTGACACCGGGTGTATCGTCTACAATTGAAAGACGTTTGCCCACAAGTTTATTAAAAAGGGTTGATTTGCCTACATTCGGACGTCCCACAACCGCTATTATCGGTTTTGCCATACTCTCACTTCCCTACTATTCTATCTACAAGACTGTACCCGTCATTATCGACACTCGTAATTTTTACGTTTAGTTTTTCCGACAGTTCGTCTACCGTCACACTGTCTAAAAACATATCCTTTTCGTGCCTTAACATTACCGACGGTATAAGAAGTTCTGTTCCTAAATCTTTACCTTTAAGGTTTTCATATATATCGGTTGCCGTAACAAGACCTGCAACCGTTATCCTCTTGCCGAAAAATTCATTTTCAATTTTATATACATCACATTTTAAACCGTTGCACTTATCCTCACAGCGTTTTGCTATACTGCTTATTAAAGGATATGCCGCAACACCCGTTGCAACCGAAATATGACGGTTATTACTTTTAGTTTGGGTGTTTTCCAATGCTTCGGTTGCCTCGCTTTCAAGCATTGACCAAAGTCCCACACCGTTTTCAAGTTGCAAAAATTCGCCGTAGTAATCGGCATTTGGAATTTGCCTTTTTGCGATTATATAAAATTCGTCCGCACCGTATACCCTGCGTTCGTTATATTTTATTATACACCGATTTCCAAATTTTTCAATAATATCAAGTACATCACACGCACTTTTTTTATCAAACGGTTTTAAATTAAAAAGTCCGTCCCTATACTTTGTAAGTCCTACGGGGACTGCGGCTATACATTCAACATTTTCATAGGAAGTAAGGTCAAAAAGCGTTTTTTCAAGTTCTTCTCCGTCATTTAATTCGGGGCACAAAACCAACTGACAGTTCATTTTTATTCCTGCATCGTTGAAACTTTTTATATACTCTAACGCCTTACCTGCATTCTTATTTCTCATCATTTTAACACGAAGTTGCTCATTTGTTGTATGCACCGAAATATTAATGGGACTTATATGCATTTTTATTATCCGCTCTACCTCGTGCTCGGTAATATTGGTAAGCGTTATATAATTGCCGAATAAAAACGAAAGTCTTGAATCGTCGTCTTTAAAATAAAGACTTTCTCTCAATCCCTTTGGAAGTTGGTCTATAAAACAAAACACACACTTGTTCATACAAGACCTTTTGTTATCCATAAGGTAGGTTTCAAAATTCATACCGAGTTCTTTGTACTCGTCTTTTTTAATTTTGATTTTTTTAATCTTTCCGTTTTTTCCTATTATTTCTGCCGTAATTCTTGTGTTATTCTGATAAAAACGGTAATCAAGGACGTCTATGATCGTTTCCCCGTTAAGTGATACTAATGTATCGCCCTGCTTTATACCCTTTTTATCCGCAATACTGCCCTTTTCTACCGAAGAAATTACTACCGACAAGTCCTTTACACCGCCTTACTAAAAAATAAAAGGGGGAATAATCCCCCTTACGAATTAAAAATTACTCTGCTACTTTAATAACTTCACGTCCGTTATATTTACCGCAAGCGGGACAAAGTCTATGCGGACGCTTATATTCTCCGCAACTCGGACACTTTACCAATGTCGGAGCACTGATTTTCCAGACGTTATTTCTTCTCTTGTCACGTCTTGCCTTTGAAGTTTTTCTCTTCGGTACTGCCATTCTCAGCACCTCCTTAAAAAAATAAATGTGTTAATTATCAAGTAATTCGGCAAGTTTTGCAAGACGGGGGTCAATTTCTTTTACCTCGCAATTGCAACTGCCTTCATTAAGGTTTTTTCCGCATTTTAAGCAGATCCCCTTACAGTCCTCTTTACAAAGATGCTTTGTCGGAAGACTCAATATAACTTCAGAATATACAAGTTCGTCAAGGTCAAGTTTCATATCGGGAACCGTGATGATGGTATCACTCTGTTCCCCTTCTATCGAGACCGCAAGCGACCTTTCAAGATTTACCGTATATTCTTTTAAACAATCGACACCGCAACGGTCGCACATAGCAGAAAATTCGTACTTAATTTCAAGTAAAAGCAATACCACACTTGCTTTGTTGGATACCGAGCCTTTTACCGATACAGGTCTTTTGAGCGGAAAACCACCTGCATAATCCACATTGCTCAAATCCAACTCGTAATCAATCTGCAAACTCGCATTTTCATTTGCAAAAATTTTTTTGAGTTCAAGAGTCATAAATGCACCTCGCAAATGTCACAAAGTATATTATATATTTACAATGCGTCTTTGTCAAGTTTTATTTGGAAAAAATAGACTTTACCGCATATATAAAGTCGCCCAACCAAACCCTTATGCCGTTACCTTTATAATATCTGTTATACTCATTTATATAAAACACAAGCAAAAACCATACAAATATATTTTTATCCTTTAAAAATTTAAGCCTTTTTTGTTCAAATTCTATGAACTTCTTAATATCCTTGTTGTCGCAAAGAGAAAGTATATATTTATGACCGTTAACAGATTCTTCTAAACCCAAAATCCGTTTTTTTAGGTCAATTTTCCTTTTCGATTTGTCCATAGCAGACAGTGACACATTATCGCCGTGATAGCGGTAATGTGTAAGTTTTTCGTTTAAAATGGCGGTTTTACCCGATATACAACCCAAATAAGATATAAGCCAATCATGAGCAAGTAATGACTTTAAATCAATCGGTTTAATAAGTTTTGCAATTTCTTTTCTAAAACAAAGGCTGAAACCTCTTATATACGAGCAACCTATAAGGCTATCCTGCGTTACATATTCCAACGAGCCGTCGAATTTTTCGCCGAGATAGGTAACACCCGAACTTACTATTTCCTTTGAATTTTGGTCAATTACGTCATAACGTGAGGAAAGCACCTTGATTTCGGGGTTATTTTCAAGGCATAAGAGCATTCTTTCTACCTTATTTTCGCACCATTCATCGTCTTGGTCGGATAAGAAAATCACATCGCCGTTACATTTTGATATTGCACCGTAAAAGTTAAGACAAAAGCCGACATTTGTATCATTAACAAACACCCGCCAACCTGACAGACCGTTTTTTGTTATAAAATTTTTGCAAATATTAACCGTATCGTCTGTTGAACGGTCATCACAAATAATAACTTCGTCCGGAGTTATTGTTTGTTTTCTTATTGATTCCAATTGCTCTATCAAATACTTTTCGCCATTATATGTAGATAATAATAGTTATGAATTTAATAGATTAAATTTATTTTTTTCAGAGATGAAAGAAATAGCTCAAAAAGAAGAGCAAGCACG
>CALGCE010000278.1 GCA_937884625.1 uncultured Clostridia bacterium | reverse complement strand
GCTGTAATATGATTTTGAATAGCTGTCGCTCATTGTTATTCCTTTGATTTCTGGTTTTCAGAACTCTTTTTGAGATCTAGCAGAAGTTCCTGAATCTTAGGATTTCTTCTATTTTTTATAGCTTCTTTGGTTTCTTCTGAAAGTTCTTGTGCTGAAGTGTTTTCAGATAGCTTATCTGGTTCATTGTTTCCAGTTTTTTCCTTGATTTCTTCATCAGAGTCATTTTCAATAACTTTGACGTCACCAAGCTCTACATCTACTGGACTACCGGGAATGTAACCCTTGGGTTCACTCTTTATTTCTTCGGGACCAGCATTCTTTCTTTCGATTTCCTTAGCTATTTCCTCAACACCGCCGACACCTTCGGCAACAACGATGATAAAATGCTTTTTACCGGTCTTTTGAGTTTCTATTATTTTTTTTACTACATCGCCTATATCGGTTTCGATTTCGGGCACCAAAATTGCGGTTGCGCCTACGGCAATACCTGTCTGCACGGCAATATGACCGGCATGTCTTCCCATAACTTCAACAACACTGCAACGGTCATGCGACTGGGCGGTATCTCTTATCTTATCTACCATTTCCATAGCCGTATTCATTGCGGTATCGAAGCCTATTGTATATTCCGTAGAAGAAATATCGTTATCAATGGTACAGGGTATACCTACGCACAAAATCCCCTTATTTGAAAGGTCACGGGCACCCCTGAACGAGCCGTCACCGCCTACTACGACTATTCCCTCAATGCCGAACTTTTTACAGTTGGCAACTGCTTCATTTACGCCCTCTTCTGTTTTAAAGCGTGGACTTCTTGCGGTATAAAGCACCGTACCGCCCTTATTGATAATATTTGAAACCGAGCGTACGTCCAAATCAATTATATCGCCCTCAATAAGACCGTTATATCCTCTGCGGATACCCTTTACCGTCATACCGAGTGAAATCGCCGTCCTTACTACCGCACGGACTACGGCGTTCATACCCGGTGCGTCTCCTCCGCTTGTCAAAACACCTATTGTTTTCATAAATTTACCATCTCCAAACACTAAAAGCCATTATATAACATTTATTTAAAATATTCAACTATAAATTTACTCAATTAATTTAAAGTTTTCACTACCTATTATTTGTCGCAAACTTGACAGTAATTCATCATTTGCGTCGGTTTTATATTTATCGGGTGCCTCAAACTTTTTTTGTGTATCTTTACATATGATATATACCGACTTTTCTCCTTTGTTTCTTTCAAGCAGACTGCAAACCTCTTTAAACTGATTTGAGTTCATACTGTCCACCTTTATATAAAGTCCAGACTTGTATTTTTTTACAGGAGTGTTTTTTGCAAAAGATTCGTCTATTTGCTCTACGCTCTCGCAAATAAGTTCTGCGTCTCTGTCCTCTCTTTCGCTTACTTTTCCCGTAACCGTTACAATATTTCCCGCATTTAAAAGAGTTCTGTATTTTGTATAGGCATTTGCAAAAACGGTAATATCTATCCTACCGCTTACGTCCTCTGCACCTATAAATGCAATAACACTCTTATTTTTAAACTGTTTTATTCGTACCTGCTCTAAAATACAGGCGATTTTTACCCTTTTGCCGTCACGGTACTTTTTATCGTTAATATCCCTTATCCTTACAAATCCCCCGTTTTTGACAAAATCGGCGTATGCATCTAACGGGTGTCCCGAAAGGTACATTCCCGTAGCCTCTTTTTCCATTTCAAGCAGTTTTACAATGGGCATTTCCTCTGCACTGGCGAGTGTAGGCTCTGCCAAATCTAAACTTCCGCCGAAAAGGTCTAACTGATTTTCCCCCGAAAAGCGTTTTTGCTCATCAATTACGGTTAAAATATTATCAATATTAAAAAGCATTTGACGGCGGTTATCGGCAAGAGTGTCAAGTGCACCGCTTTTTATAAGTCCCTCTATTGCACGGCGGTTTAATTCTCTGCCGTAGTTACGTCTGCAAAAATCGTACAGTGACTTGTACTGACCGTTATTTTCACGTTCTGTTATAAGGCGGTTTATAACCCCTCTGCCTAAATTTTTGACCGCCAAAAGACCAAAACGTATACCGCCTCCCACTGCGGTAAAGTTTTCGTTGCTCTCGTTTACGCTGGGCGGTAAAACCTTTATCCCCATACGCTTACATTCTTCGGTGTACTGTGCGATTTTTCCTGCACTGTCAAGCACACTTGTGAGCAGAGATGCCATATACTCTTTTGCATAGTGGCATTTTAAATAGGCGGTTTTATATGCTACAACGGCATAAGCCGCCGCATGTGATTTATTAAAGGCATAGGAACTGAACGCCGACATATTATCGAATATATTTTTTGCAACGCTCTCTTCTACACCTCTGTTTACGGCACCCTCGCAAATCACGTTTCCGTTTTCGTCCTTTTCGCCGTAAATAAAGGCTTTGCGTTCCTTTTGCATAACGTCGTGTTTTTTCTTTGCCATAGCACGTCTTACTATATCCGCTCTGCCAAACGAATACCCCGCAAGGCTTCTGCAAATCTGCATTACCTGTTCCTGATATACTATGCACCCGTAGGTTACTTTGAGTATCGGCTCCAAAAGCGGTGTTTCGTACCTTACGTCCTGCGGATTATGACGGTTGTGTATATAGCGTGGTATTGAGTCCATAGGTCCCGGTCGGTAAAGGGAGAGTATCGCTATTAAGTCCTCTATATTTTCGGGGACAAACTGCCTTAATACACTCTTCATTCCGTCCGACTCAAACTGAAACACACCGTCAGTATAACCTTTTGCCATCATATCGAGGGTGGCTTTATCGTCCATAGGTATATCGTCGGCACAAAATTCGGGGTTTTTAAGTTTTATCGCCTTTTGGGTATCGTCAATTACCGTAAGGTTTCTTAGTCCCAAAAAGTCCATTTTTAAAAGTCCCAATTCGTCAAGTGCGGTCATTGTATACTGCGTTACCACCGCCTCATCATTAACGGCAAGAGGTACATAATCACTGACGGGCAGGTCGGATATTACAACCCCTGCGGCGTGGGTAGATGCGTGACGTGGCATACCCTCTAACTTTAAAGCCATATCTATAAGGGTTTTAACCTGACCGTCACCCTCGTAAAGATTTGAAAGTTCCTTTGAACTCTCCATTGCACGGTTTATTGTCATACCTATTGACTGCGGTATCAGTTTTGCTATTCTGTCGCAAACGCTGTACGGTATATCCATAGCCCTGCCGACGTCCCTTACCGCCGCCCTTGCCGCCATAGTACCGAAGGTTACTATCTGTGCTACATGGTCACTGCCGTATTTATCTATAACATAGTCTATTACCTTTTGGCGGTTGACGTAACAAAAATCTATATCAAAATCAGGCATAGATACCCTTTCGGGATTTAAAAAACGCTCGAAAATAAGGTCATATCTTATAGGGTCTATACCCGTAATGCCTATGCAGTACGCCGCAAGGCTACCTGCTCCCGAGCCTCTGCCCGGTCCTACTGGTATACCGTGTGTTTTAGCGTAGTTTACAAAATCCCAAACTATAAGATAGTAGTCAACATAACCCATCTTTTTTACTACCGATAATTCGTATTCAAGACGGTCTACTACACTTTTTTCGGGATTTTCTCCGTAATTTTTATAAAGTCCCTCGTAGCATTTTTCCTTAAAATACTCAAAGTGGTCTTTATCGCCTATATCGAAAAAGGGGAGTTTTATTTTACCGAATTCAAACTCTACATTACACCTTTCGGCGATTTTTTCGGTGTTTTCAAGTGCTTTTGGAACGTGGGCGAAAAGTTCGCTCATTTCCTCACTGCTTTTTAAATAAAACTCCTCCGTTTTAAATTCTATCGGGTTTTCTTCGTTTATTTTACTGCCTGTCTGTACACACAAAAGCACCTTGTGCATAAGTGCGTCATCTTTATTAATATAGTGTACATCATTTGTAGCGACAAGCGGTATTCCCGTCTGCTCTGCAATCTTTAAAATTTGCGGATTTATCCTTTTTTGCTCATCAAGGTTATGGTCTTGAAGTTCAAGATAAAAGTTATCTTTACCGAACACTTCACTATACCAAATTGCAGTACGCAGTGCATTTTCATAGTCAGATTTTAACAGACTTTTCGGAATTTCCCCTGCGAGACAGGCGGACAGTGCTATTAATCCCTCGTGATACTCTTGCAGTAACTGCCTGTCAATTCTCGGCTTTGAGTAAAAACCTTCTGTAAAGGACAAGGACACCATTTTTATAAGATTTTTATATCCTACATTGTCTTTACACAGCAGTACAAGGTGTGAATACTCACTGTCAAGTGGTTTTTGTTTGTCAAATCTCGTTCTCGGTGCAACGTATACCTCACAACCGATAATCGGCTTTATACCGTTTGCCTTTGCGGTTTTATAAAATTCTATTGCACCGTACATAACGCCATGGTCGGTAACGGCAATACTGTTTTGATTTAACTGCACCGCTTTTTTTACAAGTTGTTCTATTCTGCAACAACCGTCAAGCAGACTGTACTGTGAGTGCAAATGCAGATGTACAAAACTCATACCGTTACCCCCCTTTTACGTCTTAATACACTGCGGTCAGGTTATACTTTTTTAACACATACGCTTAATCGTAATAAACTATTTTAGCCTTTTTAATCAATTTTTGTGTATAATTTTCAAATTGCTGTTCAAAAGGAATTTCCGAAAAAACATACAATTCGTCTTTAAAATACTCTTTTAATGCGTTTATTTTAGCATTTTCATAATATTGCTTTGCCAATAAATCAATATACTCTTTGTCAGATAAATTGTTTTCCTTCATATAATTCTTAATCATCAAAAAACTTTGATAATTTTCAAAATCATCCTCGGATATTGAATTAAGTTCTGAAAAAGTCCGTTTTGCTTCTGCTTCACAGCTTTCAAAATCAACATCCAACTTCTTTTTTTCTGCTTCATGTAAAAGAACATAATACTCTATTTTTTCATTTAAAGCCTCATCGTAAGTCTTTGGTTTGGATAATTTGTTTTTCAATTTTTCTTTTTCATCATCGGAAGCATCTAAATTGTTGATTTGCTCTATTCCCGTTTCATAAACTAATTTTGAGTTTTCCACATTTTTGTTTATAGTTTCCGTCAAAATATCATAGTTATAAACAGTAGCGGCTACACCGTCATTTTTACCTTGATTACAAGCAGACAAGGTTACCAACACCAAAACAGTGAAAAACAGTAAAATTTTTTGCTTCAAAAGTATTCCCCCAAATTAACAGTATCTCGACACATTCGGCAGACCCTTGTAAAAAATAAAACAATGGAAAAACAGTTTATAACCGTCTAATGTTAAAAGTATGCCCACGACAACTAAAATAAAAAAGGACGAAATAACAATAACTTTTTCAAACTTTGTCTTGTTTTTACTTTTGACAATTCTTCTGATTAGAAAAAAATATATAATCAATGTCGTTAAACATACAAGCATTCCGATAGGTATCAGCATTATTCCGTCATCATTTATCGCAATACCCTTTTGGTAATTAAACCCACACAGCAGTGACACCGTAAAACACCAAGACGAACAAAAAGCGTAAATAAGAATTATTATGTATTTTATTATTTTGTTTATCATACAACCACCTGAATTTAACTGTTGCAAATTTAAAATCCATACTGCACTTTTAAGTCATTATTGAAATCCCACATCATCAATATGTATAGTTTTTTCAGTAACCGTTTTACCCTTATATTTAATGCTTACAGTATAATCCTCGGAAAAAACCGTATCATCAGAGCCATATAACAGTGTATCGCTATAAAAGTCCACGCTATCTTTCACATCCGGCTTGACTTTGTAGAATGAATCACCGCAGTATTCTGAATTTATATAAACCTCAATGCCTAATCCCGAAAGACTATGAGATACAATGCTGTGGGTGTTATCAAGTTCTACCCGAACAAAAAACTCTTTACACGGTTTTCCGTTGTTGAATGTATTTCCAAAACCGCCATAAAGTATTGTTACAGTACAGTCACCAATAATTACCGTACCTTTCTCAGAACCCTCATACGCAGAATTATTACAACTACATAAGATCAATGAAAATGCTAAAATCAAAACAGTAGTAAATACTAATAGTTTCATATCGTTTATTTTCAAAATTATTCTCCTCACCTATCAATGTTTTTAACACGCTTTTTTATTTTGTTTTCAAGTAATGCAACAATTTCCTATCGACAATTTTTGCATATTGATATCGACATATACTCAAATTCCATGAATTCTGTCGCTTAATTCAAAAACATAAAACTACATTATACACCTAACACTGATTACGGCAAGCGTTAATAGCATTAAGCATATAAGTGAGGCGGTGATTATTCTCATAATTTTATTTCGAAATAAAAACACCGACAGGCAGGATAGTGAAAAACCGATAAGTGAAGTGAAGAATATGGCACCGAATGTAACGGCAATTCCTAAATAATCACTACCGCTTGTACTGCTTAATGCATCAAGCCGTTGATAATCGTTGACAATCGAAACGAAGAACGAAACAATCATAACTGCCGCAACGATGGAAAAAATAAAAGATATTATCGCAAAAGTGCGTCTTATCAAACTCTTAATATAAGCCGAATAGCCATCTTTTAACCTTTTTTAATGCGGTATAAATAACAGTCAATCAGCCAAAATATAAAACTTGAAATGATGCCCATTTGGGCATATATCAGCAGCAAATTATTATGAAACGGTGTTCCGGAAGTTGACAGTGTATAAAATGCAGATGCTGTATATTCTTGTGATAAAAAATACCCGATAAGCATTGTGGAAACTACGCTAACGGTATAAAAAACAACATTGAGAAATCTAGTTTTTATCTTTTGGCTTAAAAATATTTTTGAAATATAAAGTGCGGTATGTAACGGTAAAGCAATGATTATCGGTTTGATAAAAGTATTAAAAAGTGCTTTTTGGAATAATGTTTCACATCGATACAATTCATAAAATGATGGCTCAATTATTAGACAAGGGCTTTAAAAAGACATCTAATCAAAAGCAGGCTGTGATAAATGGAAAACTGGATGTAGCTATTGCCCACAGAAGAAAGAGTATCCTGCTAGTCTAGTGTTTGATAATTCGAAAAGAAATTATGAAAAAAAAGAAAGTTTATTTATTGTTACTAGTATCATTTATATCTATTACTTTAGTAGCAACAACTTATGCTTA
>CALGCE010000277.1 GCA_937884625.1 uncultured Clostridia bacterium | reverse complement strand
CGACGCTTGACGTCAGCCTCCGTTATACCGTATTCCTCTGTGCTTCCACCATAGGTGGTATTATCAAGGCTGTTGGTATTGAGAGACTCTGCGATGAGTGCCTTGACATCCAGGACTGCAATCTTCTCGCTGGGGGTGATATATGACTTTTTCATCTTATTCTTCATTTTATTATTTAATTCTTATTTGTTTTATGCTATAGTAAATTCGAGCGTGTGATTACGACACATTTAGTCGTTAAATATATGCCAGGAGGGATATTATGTATAAAATTCTTAGTGCAGAAAATATTGCTGCAAACATCTACATGATGGAAGTTGAAGCTCCACGTGTAGCAAAGGGTTGTGTGCCAGGTCAGTTCATCATCGTTAAAGTAGATGAGAACAGCGAGCGTATTCCGCTTACGATCTGTGATTACGACCGTGAAAAAGGAACCATTACAATTGTCTTCCAGCCAATCGGAGCATCCACTCTTAAGATGAAAGATCTTAAAGCCGGCGATGCATTCATGGATTTCGTAGGACCACTTGGACGTCCATCTGAGTTCACTGAGATGGATATCGAAGAACTGAAACAGAAAAAACTTGTATTTGTAGCAGGTGGTGTTGGTACTGCTCCTGTATATCCACAGGTTAAATGGCTTCATGAGCATGGTGTAGATGCTGATGTTATTATTGATTTTGCAAATGCAGTTGCAAGTACATTAAGAGATAATAATGTACTTATGGCTGCATGATGAGAAAGGAATTTAATTTATGGCAACAGTAAAAGAATTAATTGACCGTGCTGATGTATCTAAATCTACATTCTATGCGCACTACCCTGATATAATGGCAGTCGCTGAAGATTTTGAAGATGATTATGAAAATGAAGTAACCCAAAAAGTCGGTAAAATGGCAGAGGTTTGTGTGTCCTTTGGCATTACACCCTGCCACGAGAATGAAAAGGATATATTTGGCGATGTTGCTAAACGCTGTTTAAAATTATATGAGCAATTACCTTTGATACAGGGTATTTTTGACCCTGCAAACTTTATTCAGTCAGGTCAGGAAACAAATGTCGCTTGGGCAATGCTTAAACCATACATAAAATATCTGCACATTAAAGATGCTCAAAAAGACGGAACCGTTGTTCCGGCTGGAGATGGAGAGGGACATTTACAAGAAATTGTTCCTGATTTTGTTAATTTCGGCGGTAAAGATTTTACAATCGAGCCACATCTTTTTGAGTTTATCGGTTTTAGAGATTTGGAAAAAGACGACAATAAAACAATTATGAAAAGTTATTCTTATAAGAATAGCGACGAAGCCTTTGATGTGGCATGTGATTCATTCAAAAAATTATTAGAAAAATAGGAGGTATATTTAATGAGTAAAATTAAACTTGGAATTATAGGCGTAGGAAATATCGGTTCTTGCCACGCAGGAAGCATTGTTGACGGTAAATGTCCCGATTTTGAACTTGTTGCCATTGCCGATATAAATGAAAAAAGACTTGAATGGGCAAAAGACAAATATCCTAAAACGATAAAATATTTCAGTACTGCCGAGGAAATGCTTGATAGCGGTCTTATAGATGCTTGTACGATTTGTGTTCCGCACTATGACCATCCCAAATATGCTATCGAGTGTATGAAGCGTAATATCCACGTAATGGTTGAAAAACCGGCAGGCGTATATACAAAACAGGTTAGAGAAATGAATGAAGAAGCAAAAAAACATCCCGAAGTAGTTTTTGGAATGATGTTTAATCAGCGTACAAAGTGTATTTACCGTAAAATGAGAGAACTTATTGTTAGCGGAAAATACGGTAACATCCGCCGTGTAAATTGGATAATAACCGATTGGTATCGTTCACAAAACTATTATGATTCGGGAAATTGGCGTGCAACATGGTCGGGCGAAGGCGGCGGAGTTCTACTCAACCAATGTCCGCATCAACTTGATTTATTACAGTGGATATGCGGTATGCCTAAAACAGTAGAAGCACATTTGCACTACGGCAAGTGGCACGATATTGAGGTTGAAGATGATGTAACGGCATATTTTGAATTTGAAAACGGTGCAACAGGTGTATTTATCACTTCTACCGGCGATGCGAGGGGTACAAACAGATTCGAAGTCCAACTTGACGGTGCTAAAATTGTTGTTGAAAATGATAAGTTGATGCTTACCGAGTATGCTATGACCGAACAGGAGTTTTCAAAAACAGCCAAGGCGTTTGATGTTATTGATGCAACAGTAAATGAAGTTGAAACAGACGGCGAAAGCCCTCAACATATCGGTGTAATAAACGCATGGGGCGGTGCAATACTAAACGGCACACCTCTTGTTGCTGACGGTTTTGAAGGTATAAACGGACTTACCCTTTCAAATGCAATGCATTTATCAAGTTTCCTAAATAAAAAGATTGAAATACCATTTGATGAAGACCTATACTATAATGAACTTATGAAACGAGTGGCTACTTCAAGAAGAAAAGAAAATACAGAACAGTCATTTGCCGATGCTTCCAATAGTTTCGGCGGTGCAAAATAGAGTGTTTAGGAATTAAGATTAAAGAACGGAACTGTAAACTGATTGTGTTACAGTTCCGTTTTTTTAATGTGATTTAAGTACTTTTATTATGCCTTTTCCGGTTGAAAATCCGTCATCATTTATATTGTCAAAACTTATTTCACGAAGCAGGGGTGAAAAGTCCTCTGCTTTTTTGCCGTTTATATAAATATTTTTAAGATGTAATTCGTTAAGTAAAGACGAAAGATACGGGTCAAAAATCTCGGTATGACCGTCTATAAGTACAGATTTGGGACCGATGCAAAGGAAATATGATAACGGATATTTGTCCTTGTAAAGTTTCAAATCAATATTTTCAAATGACAAATGACCGATATTTGCACCAAGTTCAAAAGCAGCAAACGTGCCTCTGATTTCATCACCTCTTGTATAAGGTTCAAGCATATCAATAGGTGCGGTTAAATCAATCTTTATGTTGTCAAAGAAAATGTAATCACAACTACCGACTTCGCCTTTTTCAGGAGATTTGTTAAGTTCATAAGGAGGAGTTTGATAGTACATCTTAAATGTTCTTATACCCTCAACATTTTTTATGATTGTTCTTTGGAGTGAACAGTCAACCTTTGAGCCATCGTCATAAAAATAAGTTCCGGGTTCAATTCGCATAGCAGGATAATTACATTTATCAAGTAACTTAAGATTTTCACAAAGAATGTTTTTAGAAGGACCGAAATTTACGGATGAGTCCTGCCAATCATAAAGATTGAGTGCTACAAGGTCATCACCGACATCACCCAAAATATTGCGGATAATAAGATTTTCCGAGTTGCCGTTAATATGTAATCCGTCCGCAAAGCATTCTACAAAAGTTATGTTTTCAAAAAGAGCATTTTTAATGTCGCCTACCTGCACAGCAAAACCTGCCGTATGAACAAAGGTCATATTTGTAAGTATAAGATTTTCAATATTGTTAAAAAACATACAAGTTGATACACCGTAATAAGAACGGTCTTTATCATACTTTCCGCTTTTGCCGTAACCTAAACGCTCTTTCCTTGATTCTTCCCATATACCGCCGTCTATTGAAATATTTGTGTTTTTTGATGCGGTTTCGGGTATTGGGAAATGTGTACCGTCTTTGGTTTCAGTGTTTCGGAACATCAATACATCACAGTCGGGAGTAAGACAGATACGGGCGTTTTTATCCGCTTTTATCATTCGGTTTGAGTGTAT
>CALGCE010000276.1 GCA_937884625.1 uncultured Clostridia bacterium | reverse complement strand
GAAAAGTATTGCAAAATTCATGCTCTTGCGCAGGCAAACTTTTATTTGAATTGGTGGGCATATCAGCGCGAAGATATGAAATCCGGCGAAGGAAGATTTATGACCGTTCAATCCTTAATTGATGGTGTTGATAATACAAACCAGATGTACGATTTAATGCGGAGAATTTCTTACTCATGGTTTTACACCGATTATGATAACTGCAAAAAATACCATTTTGACCCGAGAAGTGAAAACTTAGGCGAGTTTCAGGGCGGAACATACGATTTCCTCTTTGACGAAAATTATGAAGATGTTATCAAGCAACTGTTTAATGCTTCAAACACTGAAATCCGTTCAATGACAAGAGTTCAAAAGGAACAAAAAGGCGGTGTTTGGGAGTCAACCTTTACCGAAGTTGTAGATGTTACCGAGCAAACGATTGAAGTGAGATTTTTTGAAAATGAAGCGTTAAGATATAAAATCACTATGGATGGAATTGAACATCTTCCCGAACTTGAAGCCCCCGTTTTCAGTAAACTTCCTGCCTATGATTTTTTTGAAAACTAAACAATAATTCTGCAACGAAGTTGTTTTTTTTAAAAACGTATAAATAACCGCCCGAAGTTCGGACGGTTATTTTATATTTAATATATTCTTTTAATCTGTAAACCTTAATTTACAACCAAGAGCGGTTTGACACTGCGTAAGTCCTGACATTACAATCTGTTTTGTTCGTTCATAAGATTTTTGACAGCGTGATGCACTGTCGCCCGTAAGTCGTAAAGGGAAGCACCGTCAGTAGCGTTTTCAAGCGGTATCATAGTATACTGATAACCACTTCCGCCTTTGTACTTGTTTACCCAAGTGGGTATTATATCTACCGACGATAAAACGGTAGTACCGTCACTTTATTTATCAGAGGCATCTCTGATTGTTCGGTTTAAATGCCTAGGTATCACGAAAGTGGTAACTTTTGGCTTTTTTATGTTTTTATTTACTTTCGCATAAAGTTTTGTTATACTAAATTTGCAGGTCAAGTAAGTTATAAAAGAACGACCGATAGAAAGGAAAAACAAAGATATGAAATTAAAAAAGGTATTCTCGGTTTTACTATGTGTTTTGTCAGTTATTACGCTTTTTGGTTGCAACAGTAAAGTACGATATACAAAAATAACTGAAATTGAAAAAAAGAGTCGTATTTTTGAAGTGAACTATGACCGTGTTGATTATGACTACGGCGATAAGTTTTGGGCTGAAAACAATGATAACTGGGGTGGTGGATGCACGGCGGTTACAAAGGAGTTCTCCAACGGACATAGAGTTGTTGGCAGAAATATGGACTTAAACATAGCCGATAAACCTGCATATATCATAAGAACAAAAGCAAGCAAAGACCGATATAAAACAATCGGACTGGCCTTTACATTCCGTGACTATGCACCGCTATACGATGAAGTAAAAGAAAAGGGTATTACCGACGAGTTCAAAAACATTCTTCCGTTCCTTTGTGACGATGTAATGAATGACCAGGGACTTCACATCGAAGTAAATATGAGGCACGCCGAGTGCGATTTTGCAGGAAATGATCAGTTTTCATTAAGGAGCACAAATTCCGACGGCGAAAGAAGAGTTCATATGTTTGAACTGCCACGCTACATAGCAGAACACTGTAAAACCGTTGCTGAGGCCAAAGAGTATGTTAAGACTTTGGATATTTACTCAAAAGACGGTTATTGGAATTACTGCTTCATTATTTCGGACAGTACCAAAACCGGCGAAACACACGCTTCTTTGCTTGAATTCTCCGCAACAGGTTTTTTGGGTGAAGTTTATAATACATACATATCTGACGATGAAAAAGTTTTGGCTGTAAATTGGATTGATGAAGAAGATGTTTCAAAGATTGATTGGATAGGTGTCGGTCAAACAAACAAGGAAAAATATTGCCGAATTCATGCTCTTGCACAGGCAAACTTTTATCTTAATTGGTGGGCATATCAGCGTGAAGATATGAAATCCGGCGAAGGAAGATTTATGACCG
>CALGCE010000275.1 GCA_937884625.1 uncultured Clostridia bacterium | reverse complement strand
GTAGGGGAACTTGTAACCCAAACTTGTCATACTACGGTTATAGAAGATAGTAAAGAAAACATAGAGTTTTTGGGGAAACTTACACCGCAGCAGATGGCAGAGCAAATGAAGTCGGCAAATGCATTTGTCGTTGCATCTTCTATAGAAAACGAATCCTGCACTTTAAGAGAGGCTATGATGGTGGGTACACCAAGTATTGCAAGTTATGTAGGTGCTGTTCCCGAAATCGTATGTGACGGTAAAAACGCATATTTATACCGTTTTGAAGAGTACGAAATGCTGGCAGACCGTATTTTAAAAATATTTAATGATGACGTTTTGGCAACATCTTTAAGCGTTAATGCAAGAAACGATATGAGAGAAATACATAATGAAGACAGAAAAAACGAGATGCTTTACAATATTTATAAACAGATGATAGGAGAAACAAATTGAAAAAGGGGATACCTATATTTTTTGTTCACCGTGGTTTTAATAATATGTTATATTATTCTGTCGGTCAGGTAAAATCCACTAATCCTGATTCGCAGATATACCTGTTAGGCGACAGTGATAATAAGTGCTTAGAAAAACTCGGCATTAAACATATAATGTTAAGCGATTATTTTGACGGTGCACAAAAGTTTGCAGATTGTTTTGTAAATATGAGTTTCAATAAGGCGGATTACGAACTTTTTTGTTTTCAGCGTTGGTTTGTTCTTAACAGTTTTATTAAACAAGAAGATATTACAGAGCCTTTTGTTTATCTTGATTCCGATGTTTTAATCTATTCAGATTTAACAAAGTGGGCAAATGAGAATTTTAATAATTATGATATAACGGTTTGTAAAAAAGAAGGACCGCAGTATACGTTTTGTACACCCGACGTTTTAAATCAGTTTTGTGAGTATATTTACGATTGCTATACTGTACCGGTAATGAAACAAAAGATCGTTGATAAATATGAGTTTTATAAAGCAAAATATTCATACGGCGGTATTTGCGATATGACCATACTTGAACTCTTTGCACAAAACAAAAAAGTGTTAGATACTAATGTAATAGTGAACGGAGCATTGTTCGACAATAACGTAAGTTGTTCCGAAGGCTTTAAAATGGAAAATAAAAGAAAGACGGTAAAGCTAGAACACGGATTTGCTTACGGTTACACAACAGATTTTTAGGTTTGCATTTTCAGGGAATTGCAAAATGGCATATGTATAAGTACTATACGGGAGATAAGAATTTTGTTCCGAGCAAATTCACAGCGTTTTTGCGTTTGTGTAATTTTAATATGCAGGTTTTTTTATGGGGAATAGTTAAAAAATTAAAGTTAGACGGAATTAAACGTATTATTAGAATAAATGCACCGAGAGCATAGAAAACAGTAGGAGGAACGGTCTTGTTACTTACCTTTTTTTCAAACTATATAAGTCATCATCAAATACCGTTTTGTCTTGCAATGCAAGAGGCGTTGCAAGGCGGATTTAAGTTTGTTTCATCAATGCCGATAGAACAGGAAAAAATAGACCTTGGGTATAATGATGACAATGAAAAGTACGATTTTATTATAAAGGCTTATGAGAACAAGGAGAGTTACGATTACGCCAAACGTTTGGCAATTGACAGTGATGTGGTAATACAGGGCGGTTCTACAAACGAATTTATAAAGGATAGACTTACACTTACCGATAAACTCACATTCAGGTATATAGAACGCCTGTTTAAGAGGGGTTATCGTGATTACTTAAATCCTATGGTGGTTGCGAAATACTACGATTTGCATACAAGAAGCAAAAACGGTAATTTTTATCTTTTATGTGCAGGCGGATACGTTGCGGCAGACTGTAAAAGACTGCGTGCATATAAAGATAAAATGTATAAATGGGGATATTTTCCGCAAACACAAAATTTGGATATTGATAAGGTAATAAGTGAGAAAAGCACAACGCCTGTGAAAATTATGTGGGCAGGCAGACTTATTGATTGGAAACACTGCGAACAGGCAATAGAAACCGCAAGACTTCTTGATAAGGACGGTTATGATTTTATTCTTAATATTGTCGGAATTGGTGATATGCAGGAAGAATTAATAAATAAGGCAAAGGATTACGGCATTTACGGCAAAAAGGTATTCTTTTGCGGTTCAATGTCACCCGATGAAGTAAGAGAAGAAATGAAAAAGTCGTCGATATACTTGATTACAAGTGACTTTAATGAGGGTTGGGGTGCTGTTTTAAACGAGGCTATGAATAGCGGTTGCGCCGTAGTTGTAAGCCATGCGGTAGGTGCAGTGCCATTTCTTGTAAAAGACGGTGAAAATGCCCTCATATATAAAAACGGAAAAACAAAAGACCTTTATTTAAAAACAAAAAAACTATTAGATGATGCGCCATTGATGCCAACAGATAATTATACATTTAAAGTAGAACCTAAAGATGGTGGATATGATGCTATAAAATATTGTTGGAGTGAAAATGGCTACGAGTATGAAATGAGATGGCATACTGCAACATCTAATGCTCCTGAAGGAACGCCTCCCAATTGGAGAGTTGATAGAAA
>CALGCE010000274.1 GCA_937884625.1 uncultured Clostridia bacterium | reverse complement strand
TGTATTTGAGTAAACTTCGGTATCGAATACCATGATGTTTACATTGTTTCCGCTTGCGAGTACGTGGTCAACACCGCCGAAACCGATGTCGTATGCCCAACCGTCACCGCCGAAGATCCAAACGGACTTCTTAGAAAGATACTCTGCATTGTTAACTATATCATTGCACTTATCGCAATTGGCACCTGCTGATTTAATTGCAGAAACCAAAGCCTTTGCGGCGTCACTGTTCTTGTTGCCGTCATTTACGGTTGCAAGATACTCTTCTGCTGCCACCTTAACGTCGGCAGAAGCCTTATCGGAAGCAACAATATCCTTAACCTCATCAATAAGGCGGTTACGTATTGCCTGCTGACCTAAATACATACCGTAACCGTGCTCTGCGTTATCCTCAAAGAGTGAGTTAGCCCAAGCAGGTCCGTGACCTTCGGCATTGGTTGTATACGGTGATGTAGCGGCAGGGCCGCCCCAAATTGACGAACAACCCGTAGCATTTGAAATATACATTCTGTCGCCGAAAAGTTGAGTTATAAGACGTGCATAAGATGTTTCAGCACAACCTGCACAAGAGCCCGAGAATTCAAGCAACGGTTTTTTGAACTGTGAAGAAATAACATTTGCATCGGTAGCAACGTCTGCCTTTTCGGTTACGTTTGCTACGCAGTAATCAAAGTTATCCTGCTCTTTAAGTTGCGATGCCTGAGATACCATAGTAAGAGAAGCAGTCGGACAAACGCCTACGCAGACTCCGCATCCCATACAGTCAAGCGGAGATACCGCCATAGTATATGCATAGCCCTTATTGGTAACAAGTTTCTCTTTCTGTGCTATCTTGATGTTTGCAGGAGCGGCAGCCTTTTCGTCGGCAGACAATGCATACGGACGAATGGTTGCGTGCGGACAAACAAATGCACACTTGTTACAACCGATACAGGTTTCGTTATTCCACTCGGGTACCATAACGGCAACGCCACGCTTTTCATAAGCGGAAGCACCCTGTTCAAAAGTACCGTCGGCGTGGTCAACGAATTTTGAAACGGGAAGTTCATAACCGTTCATAAGACCTATCGGTTTCATTATATTGTCAACCATTTTGACGAGTTTTTCTTTACCCTGTGATTTAGCAGTATTATCGCCGTCTGTTGCATTTGCCCAATCAGCAGGAATATCTATCTTAACATAAGCAGATGCACCTGCATCAATAGCCTTCTCGTTCATTTCAACGATTTCTTTGCCCTTCTTCATAAACTTCTGGGCTTTTTCTTTCATATAGCCGATTGCTTCTTCTGGTGGAAGAACCTTTGCAAGTGAGAAGAAAGCAGACTGTAAAACGGTGTTAGTACGCTTACCAAGACCGATTTCGGCAGCAATGTCAATAGCATTAACAGTATAAAGCTTAATATTGTTCTTTGCTATGTAACGCTTTGCCTCTGCGGTAAGATGTTTACTCAGTTCGTCTTTATCCCACTGGCAGTTGATAAGGAATACACCGCCGGGTTTAACGTCGTTAACCATCTTGTAACCCTTGATTACGTAAGACGGGTTATGACAAGCAACGAAGTCAGCCTTATTAATATAGTAAGGACTCTTAATCGGCTTATCTCCGAAACGGAGGTGCGATACTGTTATACCGCCTGTCTTTTTAGAGTCATACTGGAAGTATGCCTGAACATATTTATCGGTATGGTCGCCGATAATCTTAATAGAGTCTTTATTTGCGCCAACGGTACCGTCACCGCCAAGACCCCAGAATTTGCACTCGATAGTACCTTCTGCTGCGGTGTTCGGTGCTTCTTCTTCATCAAGTGAAAGATTGGTAACGTCATCAATAATACCAAGGGTAAACTGTGACTTAGGCTCTGCTTTACTAAGTTCCTTGTAAACTGCAAATACGCTTGAAGGAGGAGTATCCTTAGAACCAAGACCGTAACGACCGCCGATAACGGTATCAACCTTACGTCCTGTGGTTGCAAGAGCACTGATAACGTCCATATAAAGAGGCTCGCCTAATGAACCGGGTTCTTTTGTTCTGTCAAGAACTGCTATCTTATTTGCAGTAGCAGGGATAGCCTCAACAAGTTTTTTAGCAGAGAAAGGACGGTAAAGACGTACCTTTACAAGACCTACCTTTTCGCCTGCTGCGGTAAGATAATCAATAACTTCCTCTGCTACGTCGCAGATAGAGCCCATAGCGATTATTACACGCTCGGCATCGGGTGCACCGTAGTAGTTAAAGAGTTTATAATCAGTACCGAGTTTTGCGTTAACCTTGCCCATATATTCTTCAACGATTTCGGGGACTGCATCGTAATACTTGTTGCAAGCCTCTCTGTTCTGGAAGAATATATCGTCATTTTCGTGTGAGCCACGCATAACCGGACGTTCAGGATTAAGTGCACGTTTACGGAATGCATTTACAGCATCCATATCGCACATTTCTTTTAAGTCTTGATAATCCCAAATCTGGATTTTCTGGATTTCGTGTGAAGTACGGAAACCGTCAAAGAAGTTAATAAACGGAACTCTGCCTTTGATTGTTGCAAGGTGAGCAACAGCGCCGAGGTCCATAACTTCCTGGGGATTTGTTTCAGCAAGCATAGCAAAACC
>CALGCE010000273.1 GCA_937884625.1 uncultured Clostridia bacterium | reverse complement strand
CTTCGTCCATTCTCTTGTGGGCGGCATCTCTCGCTGTATAGATTATGCCTGAAAGATACACATAATCTCCTGCTTTTAATTCATTTACAATTTCTTCCGTTATGGGAAGCGAAATATTCTTAGTCATTCTTCCCTCCTAAATTGTTGCATGCACATGTCTGTTTACATGGCAGCAAATATTTACAGCAACAGGTAAACCTGCAATATGTGTAGGTGCGGTTTGGATATTTACACCGAGTGCCGTAGTATCCCCGCCAAATCCCTGCGGACCGATACCAAGAGCATTAATTTTGTTTAACAGTTCTTCTTCCATATCTGCATAAAACTTATCTTTATTTCTTTCGTTAAGGTTTCTGCAAAGAGCAATTTTTGAAAGCAAGGCACACTGCTCAAAATCACCGCCTATACCTACACCTATAACCATAGGCGGACAAGGATTATTAGATGCCTTTTTGACTATTTCCATAACTGCGTCAATAACGCCCTGCCTGCCATCAGACGGGGTCAGCATTCTCATACCGCTCATATTCTCACTTCCAAAACCCTTTGGTGCAACGGTTATTTTAACCGCATTACCGTCGGTTATCACCGTATGAATTACAGCAGGGGTATTATCGCCTGTATTTATACGGTTTAACGGGTCGCCTACAACAGACTTACGCAAAAGTCCCTTTTCATATCCTATTCTTACACCGTCGTTTACGGCATTATAAAGACTCCCGCCGTAAAAATGAACGTCTTGTCCTATCTCTAAAAAAACTACTGCCATACCCGTATCCTGACATATCGGTATGTCAAGTTTTTGTGCCGCTTCAATATTTTTTTCAAGTTCTGTAAGAACAGATACTGCAAGGTCATTGCTTTCTTTTTTTGCAGCACAGTTAAGACTGCACTCTATATCACAGGGCAGTTTTTTATTAGCTAAAATGCAAAGGTCGGCTACTGTATCTCTGATACGCAAAACGTCTATCTCGTTCATTTCTTGTCCTCCCTATAAAAAATCAGGGCAGTTTTCACAAAGTAGTGAAAATCCGCCCGAAAAATCACCTTGCGTTGGCACCACGCTTTGAACGCCTTGTTTCAGGATTCTTACGTTTAAGGTCAGAAAACTTTTCGTCACTCGTCTGCTTAAAGCGATTCATCATTTCTTCAAAACTCGCAGGTTCAGACTTTTTTTGCGTCCAAGAAAAAGAATTATCCTGTTTAAAATTGTGATTTGCCTTGCCCTCACGCTTTTTAAAATCACCGTCGGTCTTTTTTTCGGGTTCCATTGCACGTCTTATGCTCAATGCTATTTTCCCGTCATCGCCGATACTGATAACCTTCATTTTAAAAACGTCATTCTCCTTGACGTGCTCGTGTATATCGTTGACATAAGTGCGTGAAATCTCCGAAATATGTACCATTCCCGACTTTCCTTCGCCAATATCCGCAAATACACCGAAATTGGTAATTCCGGTAATTTTCCCCTCGACGATATCTCCTACCTTAAATTGCATACAGTTGTAAAATCCTCCTCAAAATGCTATCAAATTAATTATTTACCCGAAATATCTATATAAATTTCCTCATCGGAATAAACGTAACCTAATCTTTCTCTTGCCGCTTTTTCAATAATAGCAGACTGCGAACCGTCTTCAAGCAACGCTTTAAGTTCCTCAACCTGTGCAATTTCGGCATTATACTGTTCTTTAAGTATTTTTAATTTTTCTTTACTCTCGTCAAGAGTTTTCCATAGGTCTGCCAGTGTTATTATCATATATATTGACACGCCCAAAACAAGCAGACGCAAAAAAACACTTTTTTTAGGCTTACTTTTTGAACTCATAAGACCTTTATCTCCGTTATTTATATACTTCCATACATTAACAGTATACATCAACTATTTTCTATTTTTCAAGAGTTTTTTAATTATTTTTATAATTTTTTCGGTAAATTTTGTTATTACTGTTGCAGGTTAATTTGATAGTGGTATTTAATCTGCAAAACAATCAACTAAACCACTAAACAACAAAACAACTAACAGCAAGTTAAAAACTTGCGAAACTTGAATAAAAAAACATAAAAAGTGCGCAGTTTCTTGTCTCTTTCAAGAAAAAGTAGTAATTTTGCACTCTGTATGCGCACACGTGTAACGATAACATCATTATTCCTTGCCGTTTTATATGTAATGGCAAGCAATATATTACAACCATCGATGAAACAGGGTTTCTCGTCTGACAAAGACGAGGACTCTGTTTCTCTTGCTTCTCCCGACAGTGCCCACGGCCCTGCCATGGCTGCATTGTCCGGTCAGGAA
>CALGCE010000272.1 GCA_937884625.1 uncultured Clostridia bacterium | reverse complement strand
CGCACTTGCAGGCGCGTCAAACGCACTCTTCGGTTGGCTTCCGGGTATTCTCGGCAAGATACCGTTCCTGCAGGTCGGTATTCCGGCAATACTGTCGATATACTTCGACGTGTTCTCGTCGCTGATGCAGGCGTTCATCTTCTCAATGCTCACTATGCTGTACATTGCCAACGCGGCAAAGAGCGAATGAAAAAAAGAAACATTACACGTTTTCGATTTTGTGTCCTATACGGACGGCACGATGGAAAAATCAAATCAAAAGCACGTCAGTATTCTCTACATTTTAGAAAAAAATAAAAATTTTATCATAGGAGTACAAAACCATGAATGAACTCGTAGAACTCGCAAACGCAAAAGCCACTATTCTCTCCGGCTGTGCCATCGGTGCAGGTCTTGCACTTATCGCAGGTATAGGCCCCGGTATCGGTGAAGGTTACGCCGTAGGTAAAGCCTGCGAAGCAATAGGCAGACAGCCTGAAAGCAAGGGCGATGTTACCACTACTATGCTTATGGGTTGTGCAATAGCAGAAACAACGGGTCTTTATGCACTCGTTATTGCCATTCTCTTAATCTTTGTTGCACCGTCAAGATTTGTTAATATTTTAATGAACACTATCGGCAAATAGGAGTGAGGACAAAAAATGCAGTCACTTGATATTATATCTGTAAATATATGGCAGATTTTAATATCGCTTTGTAATCTGCTGATTTTGTTTTTACTGCTTAAAAAGTTTTTGTATAAGCCTGTTAAAAAGGCTATGCTTAAACGTAAGCAGGAGATAGACGGTCAGTACGACAAGGCACAAAACGCCAAAGACGATGCCGAAAAGGATAAACTTTTATGGCAGCAGAAACTTGACAGTGCCGAAAGCGAAGCAGAACAGTTAATTAAAAATGCGTCTTTTAATGCCGATAAGCATACACAAAAGGTATTACAAGAGGCTAAGAGTAAGGCAGACACTATAATCCGTCAGGCAAAAAGCGAGGCGGAACTTGAAAAGAAAAAGGCGTCTGCCGATATAAAAAGGGAAATTGTTGAGGTCTCCTCTAAACTTACCGAAAAGATGCTCTCCCGTGAAATAAATGCCGACGACCATAAAGAACTTATAGACTCTTTTTTAGAAGAAATAGGTGATGGCGATGAATGACGGTAGCAGAGAATATGCCGAGGCTTTGTTTTTGCTGTCGGGAGAAAACGGTCAGGGCGATGAGTTTGAACAGGCACTTGATTTAATATCAGGGATTTTCGATGAAAGTCCAGAGTATGTCGAATTACTGTCGTCGCCCGTTATTTCAAAAAGGGAACGCCTTGAAATTTTTACAAAGTCGTTTGGCGGAAGAATACCCGAATACGTTTTTTCATTTATAATGATGCTTTGTGATAACGGTCATATTAAGGACTATAAAAACTGTTTTGAGGAATATAAAACTCTTAACAGGCAAGCGAAGATGGTAGAGGTTGCTACGGTTATAAGTGCGGTCGAGTTAAGCAGTGACGAAAAAACAAAACTTTTGGGCAAACTTGAAGTCTTATGCAAAAAAACCGTTGTGGCAGAGTATGTAATTGATGAAAGTATTATGGGCGGAGTAATCGTCAAGGTTGACGGCAAAATATTAGACGGCAGTTTAAAACGCCGTCTTCGTGAGGTTAGGGAAGTGATTGAAGTATGAGCAATAAAGCCGAAGAAATAAGCAGTATTATAAAAGAACAGATAAAGAATTATCATTCTCAAATAGAGATGCGTGAAACGGGTTCTGTAATATTAGTAGGCGACGGTATAGCAAAGGTCTACGGACTTTCCGACTGTATGTCAAACGAACTTCTCGAATTTGACGACGGCAGTTACGGTGTTGCACAGAATTTAGAGGAAGAAACTGTATCTGTTGCGGTACTTGCAGATAATAATTCGATATGCGAGGGAATGACGGTACGCAGAACGGGTAAGGTATTGTCTGTACCGGTAGGCGAGGCACTGTTAGGGCGTGTTGTTGATGCATTGGGTCAGCCGATAGACGGCAAGGGACCGATCAAATCAGACGAATACAGAGCGGTTGAAACACAGGCTCCGGGAATCATTGACAGACAGCCTGTTAAGGAACCGCTTCAGACAGGAATCAAGGCTATTGATTCCATGATTCCTATCGGACGCGGCCAGCGTGAGCTCATCATCGGCGACCGCCAGACGGGTAAGACCGCCATCGCCATCGACACCATTATCAACCAGAAGTCCTTCTACGAGCAGGGCAAGCCCGTAT
>CALGCE010000271.1 GCA_937884625.1 uncultured Clostridia bacterium | reverse complement strand
TAAAAGCTATTTCATTTCCCCCTGCACAGCAGGGGGATTACTCTGTTAAAACATTAATGAATAACAGACACCGCAAAATTTTGCAGTGCCTGTTATTTTTGTAATTGACTTTGTGGTTGCAATATTGTAAAATGATAGTTGTAAAAAAACGGTTGGGAAGTGTTGAGTTTGAAGCCGGTATATAAAAGGGTGCTTTTGAAGTTAAGCGGTGAGGTTTTAGCCGGAGAAAAAGGCACAGGAATTGATTTTGATAAGGTTATAGAAGTTTGCACGAGTATCAAAAAATGCGTTGATATGGGCGTAGAAATAGCGATAGTAGTAGGTGGCGGTAATTTCTGGCGAGGCAGGTCAAGCGGTAAGATGGACAGAACGAGGGCAGACCATATGGGTATGCTTGCAACATCTATTAATGCTTTGGCACTTGCAGATGCACTTGAACAGTTAGGCGTACATGCAAGGGTGCAGACCGCTATTGAAATGCGACAGATAGCAGAGCCGTATATCAGGAATAAGGCTATACGCCATCTTGAAAAAGGCAGGGTTGTGATATTCGGTTGCGGAACGGGAAATCCGTTTTTCTCTACCGATACTGCGGCGGCACTTCGTGCGGCGGAAATCGGGGCGGACGTTATATTTAAGGCAACCAATGTAGACGGTGTTTACGATAGTGACCCGAAAACCAATCCAAATGCCAAAAAGTATGATACACTTACACATAAAGAAGTACTGCAAAAGCAACTTCACGTTATGGATAGTACGGCGGCATCGCTTTGTATGGATAATGGAATAGAGATACTTGTTTTCAATCTCAACGACCCTGAAAATATCACCAAAGCCGTTCAGGGTAACCACAACGGCACTTTGGTTAAATAATAGGAGGATACTATGCAAGAACTGTTAAAGAATACCGAAGAAAGAATGGAAAAATCAATAGAGGCACTTGAACGTGAATATAAGGCGGGAAGAGCAGGCAGGGCAAATGTATCTGTGCTTGACAGGGTTATGGTTGACTATTACGGCGTACCCACTCCCATCCAACAGATGGCGGCAGTATCGGTACCTGAACCCAGAACGCTTTTAATACAACCTTGGGACGCAACTACCCTTAAAAGTATAGAAAAGGCAATTTTAACCTCCGAAATAGGTATTAATCCGCAAAATGACGGTAAGGTAATACGCCTTAACTTTCCGCCTCTTACAGAGGAAAGACGTAAAGAAATAGTAAAAGACGTCCGTAAAAAAGCAGAGGAGTCAAAGGTGGCACTTCGTAATCAACGTCGTGATGCACTTGATAAATTAAAGGCACTTAAAAAGGATAATAAAATCACCGAAGACGACGAGTCAAACGGCGAAAAGAAAATACAAAATCTTACGGATAAATTCTGCAAAGAGGCAGACGAACTTTCATCACTTAAAGAAAAAGAAATAATGGAAATTTAATTTTTTAACATTTTTTATTATGCGGCGCACTTTCCGTGCGCCTGATTTTTTAGGAGTGGAGAAAATGTCACTTTTTAAGGCTAAAAAAAGTTTTTCAAGACCGCTTCCCGAACACATTGCAATAATTATGGACGGCAACGGAAGATGGGCAAAAAAGCGTTCGTTACCACGTTCGGCAGGTCATGCGGCAGGGTCTAAAAACTTTAAGGATATAGCGAGATACTGCAACAAAATCGGACTTAAATACTTAACTGTTTACGCATTTTCTACTGAGAATTGGAAAAGACCGAAAGAAGAAGTAGACAATATAATGAACATACTGCGTGATTACCTAAAAGATGCAAAGAATTTTAAGGACGAAAATATAAAGGTTAAATTTATAGGCGAATTGGCACCGTTGGCAGATGATATAAAGTTGCTTATTGATGATGCCGAAAAGGAATCCGAAAACGCTACGGGGCTTAATCTTAATATTGCACTTAATTACGGTGGCAGGGACGAAATAGTACACGCAGTAAGGAAAATAATAGATGAGGGACTGTCGGCTGATGACATTACCGAACAGACAGTCAGTGACAGGCTTTATACCGCAGGTCAGCCCGACCCTGATTTTATAATAAGACCGAGCGGAGAGTACAGACTTTCAAATTATTTGATTTGGCAGTCTGCCTATGCGGAGTATTGGTTTTCGGATATTTTGTGGCCTGATTTTAAACCGAAACATCTTGAAATGGCAATAGAGCAGTTTAATCAACGAAACCGTCGGTACGGAGGGGTATGACTTTATGAAAACGAGAATTATATCGGGAATAGTTATGATAGCGATAGTAATTGCAGTGCTTGTAGCAGGACTTATGTTTAATCCGCTTGTAATTACTCTGTTTATAGCACTTCTTTGTGCTGTCGGTACTTATGAACTTCTTTGCAACGCTTGTAAAATTGAGGATAAAGTATGCCTTATAGGCGCGTGTATTTATGCGGTGGATATGACATCTGTTTTAGACGTTAATATATCAAAATATTTAAAATCTTCATTTTACCCGTTTTGCGTTACGGCAATTTACTTTGTTTTTGCCGTTATTATGATACTTAAAAATCACAAAAGTTTTACACTCGATAAGATAGCGGTATTTTCTGCTATGCCTATTTTTATTTGTTACGCATTTAATACGCTTTCGAGTGTTATAAATCACGAAAACGGAATATACTATTTATTGTTACTGCTTAATTTTTCTTCCTGTTGCGATATGGGTGCTTATTTTGTGGGAGTTACTATGGGGAAACATAAACTTTGCCCTGAAATAAGCCCCAAAAAGACGGTTGAGGGAGCAATAGGCGGAATAGTAACATCTGTTATAGTGGCACTTATTTTGGTTTTGTGCTTTAACCGTACCGATAAAATACTTTTAACTCTTTTACTTACTGTACCGCTTTGTATCGTCGGAATGTTGGGCGACCTTTTTGCGTCTTCGATAAAAAGAGCGGTCGGAATAAAGGATTACGGAACATTGATACCCGGTCACGGCGGTGTGCTTGACAGGGTAGACAGTATACTGCTTATAGCACCCGTACTGTATATGTTTGTAAACTTTGGGGTAATTTAATGAAAGAATTGATTATTTTAGGCTCAACGGGGTCAATAGGCACTCAGGCACTCGAAGTAGCAAGGGAACTCGGAATTAGAGTGACGGCACTTACGGCGGGTAAAAATGCAAAACTTCTTGAAAAACAGGCAAGAGAGTTTAAACCGCTTTGTGTTGCACTTTCGGACGAAAGTCAGGCACAGGACCTTAAAATACGCCTTAAAGATACCGATATTAAGGTGCTTTCGGGCGAAAATGGTATTTGTGAAATAGCACAGGGCAGGGGCGATATAGTGCTTAGTGCAATAGTAGGTATTGCAGGACTTAAACCTACTCTAAGTGCTATAAACGCAGGTAAAACTATAGCCCTTGCAAATAAGGAAACTATGGTAACGGGTGGCGTTATAGTAAACCGTTTGGCAAGGGAAAGAAATGTTAAAATTCTTCCCGTTGACAGTGAACATTCTGCTATATTTCAGTCGTTGCAGGGAACACCGAAAGGCAGTCTTAAAAAAATTTTGCTTACTGCGTCGGGCGGTCCGTTTTTCGGCAAAACCAGTAAGGAACTAAAAGACGTTACCGCAAAACAGGCACTCAAACACCCAAATTGGTCAATGGGTGCTAAAATTACGGTTGATTCGGCAACACTTATGAATAAGGGACTTGAAGTAATTGAGGCAGTACATCTTTTCGGCGTTAAACCTGATGATATTGAGGTGCTCGTTCATAGGCAGAGCATAGTCCATTCAGGAATAGAACTTACAGACGGTGCAGTTATTGCACAACTCGGCACACCCGATATGCGTCTTCCCATACAGTATGCACTTACATATCCAAATAGGGCAAACTCATTTGAGTCTTTAAGCCTTGCGGATATAGGTACGCTTACTTTCTGTAAACCCGATACCGAAACTTTCAGATGTTTACCGCTATGCGTTGAGGCTATAAACAAAGGCGGACTTTATCCCACTGCCGTAAACGGTGCAAATGAGGAGGCGGTAGGTCTGTTTCTTGAAGGTAAAATCGGATTTTTAGACATAGCATATCTAAACGAGCAGGCAATGGCTGATACTTGGAATAAGGTTGACTTTACGGTTGATGATATTTTCGAGGCAGATGCTATGGCTCGAAGAAGCGTTTTAGAATATAGTAAAAATCTTGTTAGGTAGTGATTGATATTTCTGTTGTTGCAAACGTTTTTAGCAATGTATGGCCGTATTTAGTGGCAATACTCGTATTTTTGCTGATTATAATAATACACGAATTCGGTCACTTTTCCGCCGCGAAGCTTTTGGGCGTAAGGGTAAATGAGTTTGCGGTAGGTTTCGGACCTAAAATTTTCTCAAAGAGAAAGGGAGAAACAACCTATTCGCTAAATCTTATTCCCCTTGGCGGTTACTGTGCTATGGAGGGCGAGGACGAATTTAGTTCGGACAGTAAGGCGTTTTGTAATAAAAGTGCGTGGCGTAGATTTTTAATAGTAGTAATGGGTGCAACCTTTAATTTATTGTTGGGATTTATTTTAATTGCGGTTACGTTGGCACCCGAAAAAAGATTTACCACAACCGTCATAGCAGAGTTTGGCGAAAACAGTGTAAGCAATAATTACGGACTTAAAGTTAACGACAAAATAGCAGAGGTTGACGGCAGAAAGATTTTTACCACCTACGATTTAAGTTATGCATTTACAAATGTTGATGACGGTACCGTTGATATGACGGTAGTAAGAAACGGCAAAAAAGTCAAGTTAAATGACGTTAAATTCGACACTGAAACAGAGCAGGGTATAAGTTTTATAACGGTTGATTTTTATGTTTACGGTATGAAAAAAACTGTTGGCAATTATATAAAACATACCTTTAATACTTCGGCTTCGTACTGTCTTGTAATATGGCGGTCGCTTATAGACCTTGTTACGGGTAAGTACGGTATAAGTGCGGTTTCAGGACCTGTCGGAGTGACGGCGGCAATAGGAAGTGCTACAAAACAAAGTCTATTTAATTTACTTCCGATTATGGCTCTTATAACCATAAATTTAGGCATTTTTAATCTACTGCCGCTACCTGCACTTGACGGCGGAAGACTGCTTTTTATAATAATAGAAATGATTGCAGGAAAACCCGTCGAGCAAAGGTATGAGGCGACAGTTCACACGGTGGGATTTGCTTTACTTTTAGGGTTTATGTTGCTTGTAACCGCTAAGGATATATGGTGGCTGTTTACAAAATAAAAAAGAGGGACTTTTAATGTTTGATAATAAAACTACCAAAAAGGTTTTTGCAGGAAATGTTGCGATAGGTGGCGGTGCCGATATTACGGTGCAGTCAATGTTAAACGTACCTGCCCACGATATTGACGGTAATGTTAAACAGGCTTTGGAACTTGAAAAGGCAGGGTGCGAAATACTGCGTGTATCGGTTCCCGATAAAGAAACCTTAAAAACCGTTTATGCTCTTAAAAATGCAGTAAAAATCCCTATTGTTGCCGATATTCATTTTGATTGGCGTCTTGCAGTTGATAGCGTCAACGCAGGTGTTGACAAGGTAAGAATAAATCCCGGAAATATCGGAGACGACGAACACGTAAAGCAGGTCGCAAAGGCGTGTAACCTTAAAAATATCCCTATAAGAATAGGTGTGAATTCAGGCTCACTTGAAAAACATATATTAAGTAAATACGAATCTCCAACTCCTGAGGCTATGGTGGAAAGCGGACTTTATCATATATCTTTACTTGAAAAATACGATTTTAATAATATAGTTTTATCCCTTAAATCGTCAGATACTAAACGTATGTACGATTCCTACGTGTTAGCATCACAAAAATGTCCTTATCCGCTTCATTTAGGGGTAACAGAGGCAGGAACAGAAAGTATAGGTACTATAAAATCGTCGGCAGGAATAGGCGGACTGTTGCTTAGAAATATAGGCGATACAATAAGAATATCGCTTACCGATGACCCCGTAAAAGAGGTATTGGCAGGAAAACAACTGTTAAAGGCGTTGGGACTTAAAAAAGGCGGTATACGTTTTGTATCATGTCCTACCTGTGGCAGAACTTCAATTGACCTTATAAAACTTGCCAAAAGTGCAGAAGAAAAATTAAGTAATGTTGATAAGGATATAACTGTTGCAATTATGGGTTGTGTGGTAAACGGTCCGGGTGAGGCAAGAGAGGCGGACATAGGTATTGCAGGCGGTAAGGGTTGCGGTGTAATGTTTAAACACGGCACAGTTTTTAAAAGCAATATCCCCGAAGACAGGTTGCTTGATGAACTTATAAAAGAAGTAGAAAAATTACAGACGGAAAGTGTGAAATAAATGTATTCCTTTAAGGAACTGTTCGGTACATATCTCAATTCGCATTTGAATACTGTTTTTTGCGATGCGGTTATAGAAAATTGTGATTTGAATGAGGACAAGCGGTCATTAAAAGTAGGCCTTAAAAGTTTAAAATATATAACAAGAAAAGATACGCTGGAATTTAAACAGTGTTTAAAAACGGCACTTTCACTCGAAGATATTGACGTTTGTATACTCTTTGAGGACAGTGCTTTATGTCCTGATGCTTTTTGTGATATTACCGATGAAATACGCTCTAAAAACGCAGTTTTAAACGGGTATTTTAACGGTGCTGTTTATGAATTATCAGACGATACGGTAAATATAACCTTAAAATACGGCGGACTTGAAAATATACTAAATAACGGCTTTGAAAACGCCTTTAAAACAGCAGTTAAAAATAAATTCGGCAGGGAAGTGGAGATTGAATTTTCAGGGCAGACAGATGATATAGAGATTAAACTGCCCGAAGAAAAGCCATATATAGCACCAAACAAACCCAAAGAGGAAGTAAAAGAAGAAAATGTTGTAGAAGTTAAAAAGGATGCAAATGTTGAAAACCTTAAGAATATGCTTATTAAAAAGACTAAACCCTTCATCGGTATCGCTCCGTCCGAAAAAGACCGCGTTATCCGTATGCGTAAAAACTACGCCGAGGGCATTATCGCCGCCCGTGCTGCCCAACACAGTATTCAGGCCTGCATTCAGCCTTATAGAGCGGAATTCTTCCGCAAATTTATCGCAGCGTATTTCAACCAACATAGGGCAGCAATCCTCCTTCCTCTG
>CALGCE010000270.1 GCA_937884625.1 uncultured Clostridia bacterium | reverse complement strand
CAGATAATATACCTGAAAGTATGGTTGAAAATGATTGATATATTATATTAAAAATCATAATTATTAAATGGATTTTCTACATTAAATGGATTTTGATATCCATTCTCATCTTCAATTTCAAAATAGTATTCTTCACCGTTTTCTTCTCCGACCTTAACGATAACGAGTTCGCCCGAATCGTCAAGCATTTTTTGAGGGTCGTCATATACGGGCAAAAGTGCAAGATACCTGTCGGTATCGGTTTCTATTGCATCAAGTACCTCAAAATTGTATTCTTTTCCGTCATCATCGGAGAGTGTTACCAAATCGGGGTTATACTCTTCATCTTTTATGTTTTCGCTCATAGGATTTTATCCTCCATTGTTACATTCTTTACCTATATTTTAAAACAAATTCGTCTTTAAGTCAACTATACCAGAAAATTTTTTCGTCTTCTTCCCTCGTTTTGCATTTCGTGTTCAAGCACCTTTTTAAACTGCGTTTCATATAACAGGCGATAACGCTCACTTGTACCTAACAGTTCGTCGTGGCTTCCGCACTCGGTTATTCTTCCACCGTCCATCACCATTATACGGTCGGCAGTCAAAACGGTGGTAAGTCTGTGTGCTATTACAAGGCTCGTTCTTCCCGTCATAACCTTATCAAGAGCAGACTGTATAAGACTTTCGGATATTGAATCAAGTGAAGATGTCGCCTCGTCAAGTATTAAAATTTTAGGATTTTTAAGCACTACTCTCGCTATTGATACTCTCTGCTTTTCTCCGCCTGAAAGTTTAAGTCCACGGTTTCCTACCACCGTTTCATAGCCTTTCGGCAAAGACATAATAAAATCGTGTATATTTGCTATCTTACAAGCATTTTCTATCTCTGTTGCAGTGGCATCGGTCTTTGCGTACAACAAATTTTCAAGTATGGTGCCGTTAAAAAGATAGGTGTCCTGCGTTACCGTTCCTATGTTTTCCCGAAGGTATGTAAGGTCAAAATCCTTAACATTTACCCCTGCAATTTCAACACTGCCCGAACTTACGTCATATAAACGTGGTATCATATTAATAATCGTAGACTTACCTGCTCCCGACGAACCTACTATTGCGTACATTTTACCGCTCGGCAACTTAAAATCAATACCTTTAAGTATTTCAAGTCCTTTTTCGTATGAAAAATGAACGTCGCAAAATTCAATTTCACAGTTTTCAAGCGACGGCTTTTGCGGATTTTTCGGATTTACTATATCGCACTTACGGTCTAAATACTCGAAAATCCTCGTAAATAACGCAAGCGAACGGGTAAAGTCAACCTGCAAATCCAAAAGCATTCTCACAGGCTGATAAAGTCTGTTTACAAGCGATACTACTACCGTTATATCGCCGATGCTAAGCGTACTGTCGCCGACGGAGATTATAAGAAGTCCTCCCGCAAAGTAAATAAGCAAGGGTGCTGTTTGTATAAACATCCCCATAAATACGTGAAACCAACTGCCTGCCCTATTCTCTTTTACGGTTATTTTCGTAACCTTGTTGTTGATTTTTTTGAATTTTTCGTATTCTCTTTTCTCCCTTGTGAACAGTTTTACAAGCATAGAACCGCTTACAGAAAGCGTTTCGTCAACGTGTTGGTTAAGTTCGTCCTGCTTTTCCTGTGCGTCACTTAAAAGCATCCAACGTTTTTTGCCTACCGCACGGGTGGGAAAAATAAGTACCGGTATTATTATAAGACCTACTATTGCAAGTCGCCAATCGGTATAAAACAGATAGAATACGGATGTTCCGATGGTAAGAATATTGCTTACCGCCGAAGTCAGCGTCCCCGATATTACGTTGCCGACACCGCTTATATCACTGTTCATACGGGTTATAATGTCGCCCTGCTTCTCACTTGTAAAAAATGCGTGGGACATATGTTGCAGGTGGTCGTACATCTCGTTTCGCATATCCCGTATTATCATCTGCGAAATCCAAGAGTTTATGTACTGTTCAAGCACACTTATTATCTGCGACAGTGCAAGCACCGTAAATGCCATAATAAGCAGTATTATAAGCGACCTTACCGTACTGTCGGGCGATATTATCTCATCTACTATTTTACCCGTCACGATGCTCGGCAAAAGTCCCAAAACCGCCGATATTGCAAGTGCTATGAAAACAAGTATAAACTGAAAAGAGTACGGCTTTAAATAAGAGAGAATTCTCTTTATAAGTTTTAAAGACGCTTTTGGCTTGTTTGCTTTTTCCGCTTCGGTCAAAAAGCCTCTCGGTCCCGGCATTCTGCCCATAGGACCACGCATTCCCGCAGGCGGAGGCATCATAGGCGGTCGCATAAACTCAACTCCTTTAAATGTTTGCTTGACAATTTAACACTTCTTTTATATAATATATCAAGCGACAAAAGTTAAACCTTGTTTATTTTCTCTCTTTTTCAAACTTTTGTCAAGTGCAATCCTCTTTTGATTTTCAGTTTTTAAATTCAATATATTCGGAGACGTATCGAAGTGGTCATAACGGACATGACTCGAAATCATGATGCCCCTTGAGGGACGAGGGTTCGAATCCCTCCGTCTCCGCCAAAATAATAAGGACACCCAAGCGGTGTCCTTATTCTTTTAGTAGTTTATGGGGATGAGAACCCGTAGGGTTCGTAGAAGCAGCCGCAAAGGTGCGATAACCTTTGCGGACTGTGAAGTCGGGAGCAGTGCGGATTTTTCGTAACTGCTTGGAGCAGTCGAAAAATCAAACAGCGCACCGTATCCCTCCGTCTCCGCCAGAAAAAAGCACATCTCTTTTGGATGTGCTTTTTTCAATGAAGTCGCCCCGTTGGAGCTAATAAAGAATGAAGACGCTTCGCTAATGAAGAAATTAAAACGGGAGAAATGGTGGCGACTTTGCTTCATTAGGGCAAAGCCCAACTTCATTTCGCTTGAAATTCCCACGCCTTTTTGTATTTTTTATACCGCAAAGAAATTCTGCTCCCGATAAGCGAAGAAATTTGACCTAAATACACACCATATAGTCCGTCAAAATTCTCAAATTAATTTCTTGAAAAATATTATAAAATATTGTATAATTAATTGGTTACTTAAATAAGGGGGCTTTTTATGTCAGATTATCTTAAAATGACGAAAGAAGAACTAAAAAACGAATTTGAAAACGTAAAATCTAAATATGAGGATTTAAGAGCTTTACATTTATCGCTTGATATGTCAAGAGGCAAGCCCGGATTTGACAATATGGATTTAAGTGAAGAAATGTTTGACCTTGTAGGAAATGATACGGGCTTTAAAAATATTGACGGTATCGACTGCCGAAACTACGGCGGTCTTGACGGTCTTAAAGAACTTAAAATTTTATTCGGTGAAATTTTAGGTCTTAAACCCGAACAGATAATAGTAGGTGGTAACTCGTCGCTTAATATGATGTTTGATACATTGGCACAGGCTATGACGCACGGTTTGGGCGGAGAGCCTTTCATGAAACAAGGCAAACTTAAATTCTTGTGTCCCGTTCCGGGATATGACCGCCATTTTGCCATTACGGAGTATTTCGGTTTTGAACTGATACCCATCCAAATGGACGAAAACGGTCCTGATATGGACAGAGTAGAAGAACTCGTAAAGGACAGCAGTGTAAAGGGAATTTGGTGTGTGCCCAAATATTCAAATCCCGAGGGAATTACATACAGTGATGAGGTTGTACGTAGATTTGCGTGTTTAAAACCTGCCGCAAAGGATTTCCACATCTTTTGGGACAATGCCTATGCAGTACACGATTTATACGAAAGTGGCGACAACCTGCTCAACATTTATGACGAGTGTGTAAAGGCAGGCAACCCCGATTTGCCGATAATTTTTGCATCCACTTCTAAAATTACCTTTCCGGGTGCAGGTGTTGCAGTTGAGGCAGGAAGTCCAAACAATGTAGCAATGTTAAAGTCCCGTATGAAGTATCAGACGATAGGTCCCGACAAACTCAACCAACTTCGTCACGCAAGAATGTTTAAATCGGCAGACGATGTTAAGGCACATATGAAAAAACACGCCGAACTGATAAGACCTAAATTTGAAAGCGTACTTACAGAACTTGAAAATTCGGTTGCAGATACCAATATTGCACACTGGACTAAACCGAACGGCGGTTATTTTATAAGTCTTTACGTTCTTGAAGGCTGTGCTAAAAGGGTTGAACAACTCTGTGCAAATGCAGGTTTAATTTTAACCCCTGCCGGTGCGGCTTACCCCTACGGTAAGGACCCAAAAGACTCAAATATCCGAATAGCACCAACCTATCCTTCGGCACAGGAAATAA
>CALGCE010000269.1 GCA_937884625.1 uncultured Clostridia bacterium | reverse complement strand
ATCTCTTCCTGTCTGCATACTAACTCCCCAGTCACCATGTAAAAGATTACCCATGTAAATGGTGTACTGTTCAAATACTGGCTTATCTAAATTATACCTTTCTTCCAAAACTGCCCTTACCTCGGGACTCGTTGCTTTTTCTGAATCAAATGGTCCTCCAGGTATTGCATTCATTGCAAAAAAGGTAATTAAGCTTATTAATATTACCGTAATAATTGCAAGTCCCGCTCTTTTTAAGACGTAGTTTCTCAATGTTACCCTCTCCTAACTTATATTACATATACTTACTCCTTCTGTTTAATACCAAGACAGATTAACGCTTCATAGCATTAAAGCATTATTGCAAACAAAACAACCGCTATTGCGGAAGCATAGCCCAATTCAAATCTTGTATTTGCATAATCTTCCATATGTAAAAGAATTGTATGCGTTGAGTAATCGGTACTTGGATTTCCCGTCAGTGCGGCACACTGTGCACCGATTGCAAATGAAGATGAAATTGTCATAACAGCACCGAAAAGCAATTGCGGTCCCATCTGCGGAAACGTTACATAATAAAGTTCTTGCCAGCGGTTTTTAAGTCCGTCTATTGATGCTGCTTCATAGTAAACAGGGTCTAACGTTTGCAGTCCCGATATAAACGAAAGAAAACCCGTTCCGAAACTCATCCAAAGAACTACAATTATGACAATAGTAAAGTTATACTGTGTATCGGTCAACCAAAATACAGGCTCACTTATTATCTTCATTTGAATAAGCAGATTGTTTAATAAACCTCTGCGGTCAGACGAAAATATATACGTCCACATAAAGTAAACGTTTCCTGCAAGGGCGGGAGAATAAATAAAAAATGTAAAAATACTTCTCACCCTGCGGTTAAAGTTATTTATAAGCCATGCCATAACAAAACTTAAAATATAACCTATGGGTCCTGTTATCAACGCTAAAATTAAGGTATTTTTAAGAGAAATAATAAATATTTTGTCATTAAAAAGCAGTCTTAAATAGTTATCGACGCCAACAAAGTGAGGCATCTGCAACATATTAAAATCAGTAAAACTTAAAACTATTGAGGAAATAGTAGGTACAAGCATAAAGATAATAAAAAATACTAAAAACGGTGCTAAAAGAAAGTAATAAATCTTATTATGCTTTATTTGAGCAACTAAATCTTTTTTCATAAAGTCTTTTACCTCCTATTCCAAAGAAAATTCTTTTCTCTTACGGGAAATTTCATCATTAATAGATGCGTTATATGTTTCGAGTTGACGTTCAGGCAACTCAATATCATTAAGTGCATTTCTAAAAGCACTTGTCAAATCACGTTTAAGCACATAGTTACCGGGAACCTGAGGAATGTTTTCAACCTCTGCCCAACTATCCAAAATAACCTGTGCCTCTTTTTTAGACCATGCAATCTGCTCGAATGCCACCTTATTTGCCGGATAATACCTTCCCGCAATACCCATTGTGGCTTCAAGTTCCTTTGCATACATTGCCTGTGTTTCGCTTGAAGTCCACCATTTCATAAAGTCAAATGCCTGTTCGCCAAGACCCTTATTAACAGCAGAATTAAGCATAATACAAGCCGTTCCCGTAGCCGCCTGAGTATGATTTACTTCGCCGTTATTATCCTTTGTTCCGGGAATTACTGCAATAGACCAAAGTCCCCTGATTTCAGGTGCAGCACTGTATATTTGGTTATATGACAGTAAGGTTTGAATTGCCATAGGCATTTCACCTGAACGGAATCTGTTATAAAAATCATAAGAACGGTCAAGACCGTATTTTTTATACAATTGAACCCAGTTATAAAACGCATCTTTTGCTATATTTGTATCAAATGCGGTTTTGCTTAAATCATCATTATAGAAACTACCGCCGTTTTGCAATAAAAACTTTTGGAAAGTAACAATACCGGTGGAAACGCCCGCATTTACCGTATCAATTTCAGGTATTCCAACCTGCAAATTATTTCGTTGAAGCATCTCCAAAATATCGTAAAAATCTTCCCAAGTATCAGGCGGATTTATACCCAATTCCTTAAAAATATCTGTACGATAAAATACTACGTCAAAATTCTGTGTTTCGGGTATTGCATAAAGACCGTCCTGATAATAATAAGGTGTAAAAGCAGAACTATAAAATTCGTCCTTTAAACTGCCAAAATCAAATTGATTAAGGTCAACAAGAGCACCTCTCATTGCTAAATTAATTGGTGTTTCTTCGGGTATAATAAGTGCCACATCAGGTCCTTTACCTGCAAGTGTTGCCTTGATAAGCGTAGCACCCGTATCAACCAAATTAAGTGAAATATCACACTTACTCTTTTCTTTGTAGTACCCCTCTATCATTCGGTTGATTAATTGCAATTGGTCACGACCTGTACTAATCCAAACTAAAAGACTGTCGTCTGACGTGTTTTTATCCTTATATTCTTTTGCAAATGAATTTAAAAATCTACTTACTTCGAAACCTAATTTCTTAAAAAACGATACCGTGGTATTTTGCAAGGCGGTATTTTGTTCTTGGAAGAAAAATGAATCTATTTCCAAGCCCTGCAAACCAATCGTTTGTATCAATGAACCAAGATTTGTTATGGAATCGGCAAAACTGCTTACATATTCCTGCAAAGCATAAGATTCTTCTATCATTGTGTGGATAACTGACTTTACCTGCTTTACGGTTGAGAGCGAAGAACCCGAACCGTTTTGTTCACTCATCGCTTTGGAAATTTTATCAAGTTGTTTTTCCGAATGTTTTAAACTGTCGATTAACTCCGGTATTTGCGTATCGAGTGCATAATCACGGTAAATATCAACGTCAGGTCCGGTAATTACCAACATTTTTCTGTAAAGAGAGTTCATTTCGAGCATAACGTTGTTAATATCTCTTGCCATTTCGGCAGATTTATCATCAACTACTACTTCTAATGACAGTACATCATCAGGTTCTAAATAAAATACGTACGGTTTATCGTCGCCCAATGTTTTTATATACCAATCGGTAGAATAAGGAAATGCAATTGAGGAAACCTCATCAAACGGACAAACTCCGTTTATGGTAAGTTTTCGATAAGAATAGCCGCTCTCGTTATAACTTTGATTAACACGCAGTGCTATTGTATATAAACCTGCTTTCTTAATATCTAATTTCCAAGAAATCATATATCCGGTAGTAGCCCAGTTTGAACCGCCTATACTGTTAAGCATAATTGAACTGCTTGATTGCGGTACCATAGAAGCATCGGTGTTATTATAAGTAGGATAAAGTGACGGGGAATTTTTTATGGTTGCGTGCTCTGCCTCTTGACGGTAAGAACCGACCTTGCTGTTTTTTGACGAAACATCCTCAAAATATTCTTTATATGTAACACCCGATTTATAATTACAAAAACAAAGTTGCGATACGGCAATTGCATTAGATGTAGACAATGTAAGAGTATGATTACCTTCAGACAAATTGAATAAATAAGGTTCTGAATAAAGACCTGATGTATCTTTCAGGTAAACTTCATTCCAATCGTACACTTCCCTTTGCGAAGGACGAATATCGTTTCCGTCTTCATCTACTAAAAACTCTTTGTTTTCGATATCATCTTCATAAAATCTCGGTATTTCAACCCTGCTCAATTCTTCGTATAAATACGAACCGTCAATTTTTATATCGAGCATAATTGATGATGCATCGCTATTTACAGTATGATAATTGATTTTAAGTGCGTATACACCGCCGTTTGAAACAGAAAAGTTGTAATTTTCAGATGTTTTTGAATCACCGTATACTATTGCATCTTTACCGTCAAACAGTTGTAGTTGTGATGCGGCATTTAACACAATATCATTTGAAGTTACATCCAAATCGGTAATATTACTGTAATAATTAAAATATGTATTATCACTTTCATTAACTGCCATTTTTGAAATAGAATTAGCAGATTCTTCAGCAGAAACACTGCTGACACAAACTGCCGAGAAAGCAAAAATAAAACACAGCAAAATTACTACGGTTTTTTTAATGTATCTTTTGCATACTACCATTTGTTTCAACTCCAAAAACTATTCTATGACCATCTTTTATTGCATTATATCCAAATATCTTTGCAGTAAATTCTTGCTCCATTTGAATAGCAATAGGTTCTAATACTGATTCATAAAATGCATTCCATTCCTCAGCTGTAAAATGTGAACTAAGAATGTTTTCATTTAATCCAAAATATTTATAGATATTATTATCAATGTATGATAATTGAGAATCAGATAATGTTATTGGATCAATCTTAACTGGTAAAAATTCTGCTTTAGCATCTAATGAAGCTATTCCAGATTGATTTTCCATATTCATATAATCTGTTACAAAAGAATCTTTATATTTCTTCATATCAGATTCTTTTAATATGCTATTAGAGAATTTTAAAATACCTCTAAGTGCTGCAGTTGACTTAATTGCATTTTCAATTCCTTGTCTTGCTGTATTACTTGTTGATACAGCTGTTTTTAAGCCACAATTATTATCTCCTAATACATCTTTATTTTGATAATTCATTCTTAAATGTATTAATTCATCATAGGCTATTTCATACGTTTGATTATTAATAAAATTAAATCTTAAAAATATTGTGCCTTTTTCATCTTCTAATAATTCATAACTTTGAGAAGTTATAGGATAAAATCCTTTTATCATTCCTTTTTTATCTTTATCAATGTATATAAAAGAGTTGTTATTTAATAATAAATTAGATACAACCTTATATAAAAATTGAGAAGGAACATTAACTGGATTTGGTCTAAATTGTAAAAGATAATTTATGTCTCCGTTAATTTGATATATTTTAGTTGATTGACTTGTTTTATCAAAAACATATTGTTTATGATGCATTTCAAACTTAGAACAATGAGTTGCTATTGTTCTTATGCAGCTTTGAACTGTAATGCTATCTTCAACTTTAGATGGATAAAATACTGGAGTAAAATCATTCAGCATTTGTAGTCTTTGATGTGAACTTTTGTCTTGTTTATCAACTTTAAATATATTCTTGAATAAACTTCTAAATTCCATTACTTATTCCTCCGTAAGATTTTCTAAATCACTTATGTGATTAAGCATTACAGTATAAGCAATTATTAATGATACTTCACCATCAATTCTTGCTCTTTGTTGTTTTCCTTTTACAGGTCTTATATTATCGTTTTCATCCCTACTAACTGCAGTGTTAGTTAAGCACCAATGTAGTACAGGATTTTGATTATAATTTACTTTGTTTTCTATTAAATCAGCTTCTAATTGTTTCATTGGATTAGACATAGTTTTTGCACCTTGTCTTACTTCTTCCATTTCAAATCCATAGTTTTTCATTTCTTCTAC
>CALGCE010000268.1 GCA_937884625.1 uncultured Clostridia bacterium | reverse complement strand
CTTAGCTTAGCCGGTGGTATGGCAAAAGCAAGAGATTTAGCCTCATCATCTGAGATTGAGAGAATATGAAAAGCAAGGCGTTGTGCGGTTTTTTTACCAATCCCCGGAAGACGGGAGAATTGGTTTATCAGTTCATTTAACGGTACAATATTATAATTCATATCAGAACATACCCGGAATGTTAAGTCCGCCGGTTACTGCACCCATTTCCTCTTCTGCGGTCTTTATGGCGTTGTTAATAGCCTCGTTTACGGCAACCGTAATAAGGTCTTCAAGCATTTCTGTGTCTTCGGGGTCAACCGCATCGGGATTTATCTTAATTGATTTAATGAGGTGTTTACCGTCTACCGTTACGTTTATCATACCACCGCCTGATGTGGCGTTGTACTCACGCTGTTCAAGGTCTTCTTGAAGCGAAGCCATATCTTCCTGCATTTTTTGTGCTTGTTTTAGCATCTGGTTCATATTGTTTGGTCCGCCTGAATTAGGTATTCTTACTTTCATAAACTATTGCTCCTATAATTTAATTCTTTTCTAAATTTTTAAGTTTCTCTGCAAAAGCAGAGAGTGGGTCTACTGTTTCGGTTTCCGCTTTTTTGTATGGTCCTAACTTATACTCAACACCAAGCACCTGCTTTGCTGCAGTTCTTATTGCATTACGGTAGGTTGCGTTATCGCCGTTTACCATACTCTTAAACTGACCGTTATCTGTATCAATAAGCAGATAGTTACCCTTAATGTAGGCATTAGAGCCCTGCAAAACACCTGCTATTAAAGGACAACTTTTTTTAAGAAGGGAGAGTATGTCTTTCCATTCACTAATAGGTTTTGTATCTGTGCTTTCATACTCATTTTGTTGTGGTAGCGGTATATTCTCGTCTGTCTCTTTTGGTTCTGCTTTTTCTTGCTTTTTAGACTTTGAGGGTGCAGACTTTATTACAGTTTGCCCTCTTTCAAGTGCGGTAAGCCGTAATTCAATAGAACTTAAATCATTGCTTATTTGAGGATTGCAGAGTTTAATTAAGGTCATTTCCATTTCACAGCGGCGGTTACCCGACTGCATAGCAGCATTTGATGACTGCAATATACTTAAAATTGCCAAAATTTCTTTTATATCGTATTTTGATGCCTGTTCTTCAAGATTTTTAAGTCTGCTTTGGGAACATACGATAGGTCTGTTACCCGATTTTACCGTCTTAATAATCATAAGGTCACGGTAATGTGAGGTAAGTTCAGACAAAAGTCTTAACATATCAACAGACGAGTTGTGGAGTTCATCAAGTAACAAAAGTGAGCCTTCGGTGTCTTGATTTTTTATAAGGTCGGCAAGTTTTATAAGATAATCGTTTCCTGCCATAGCACATACATTTGCTACTACATTTTCGTCAATTACACTGTTGTTTGATGCACAAAGGTCAAGAATTGAAAGTGCGTCACGCATACCGCCGTCCGCCGCAGAGGCTATAAGTGTAGAGGCATCGTCCGATATTGTCAAACCTTCGCAGTTTGCTATATAATTTATTCTTTCGCAAATTTTAGACGGTTCTATACGCCTAAAATCAAATCTTTGACAGCGTGAAAGTATCGTTGCGGGAAGTTTGTGAACTTCGGTCGTAGCAAGGATAAAAACAACGTGTTCGGGAGGTTCTTCAAGGGTTTTAAGCAGAGCGTTAAAGGCACTTATGGTAAGCATATGTACCTCGTCTATGATATAAACCCTGTATTTTGCGACGGCAGGGGCAAAGGTTACCTGTTCTCTCAGTTCCCTTATACTGTCAACACTGTTGTTTGATGCGGCGTCTATTTCGCATATATCGGTAATAGCACCGTCTGCAATTGCTTTACACATTTCACACTCGCCACACGGGTCACCGTTTTGGGGATTTAGACAGTTTACCGCCTTTGCAAGTATCTTTGCACAACTTGTCTTACCCGTACCACGAGTTCCCGTAAACAGGTATGCGTGTACCGTTTTACCGCAGGCAAGTTCGTTTTTTAAGGTTTCGGTTATATGTTCTTGACCTACAACATCGGAAAAGGTTTGCGGACGGTACTTTCTGTAAAGTGCCTTATATGACATAACTTTTGCACCTCTTTTTCATAATTTAAAAAGGGCTTGCACACTAAACCGTACGAATGAGCCGATTTACTGCGGCGCATAGAAAAGACTACTTAATGCTGCTCGGTTCCCCGCCTGACATGGTTCATAGTTTCCCATCGCACAGGACCCGCCCATTCGCACGGTTTAATACGCAAGCCAATATTTTTTACTATTATAATATATTTTCATTAACTTTACAATAGTTAAAATAATATTTTTGCAAATTTTATTGACACAAAATCATTAATGTGTTAAAATTTTCATATGTATGGTGGTTATAAATTAAAGACGTTGAACGAAAAAAAGTAGGTATTTGCAAACGGTAAAGAGAGATGTCGGTTGGTGCAAGACATAGCGTAAGCGTTACTGAATACATTTCGTGAGTTGCGTTTTCGAGAGGATTATACCTATTAGGGGACGTCGGGTAAGCCCGTTACAGCATTAATGTATACATAAGATTTTCTTATGTACTTAAAGTGGCTAAACTTTGGTTTGGCAATAGAGGTGGTACCACGGTAAGCGTTTAAAACGTTTTGTCGCCCTCTGCTCATAGTAGCAGGGGGCATTTTTGTTTCCCTGCAAACAAAAATGTAAGGAGAAAAATAATATGACAATTATTGATGTTCTTGACCAAAATGCAAAAAAATACGGCAACGAAACGGCATTGGTGGAGATCAATCCGCAGTTTGAGCCGTCAAGCAGAATAACGTGGAGGGAATATGCACTTATGCAACCCGAAGCAGGTCAGCCTTTTCGCAGGGAGATTACATGGATTGACTTTGAAAATAAGGCAAATCAGTTTGCAAATCTACTGCTTACAAGGGGTTGTAAACGGGGCGATAAAGTTGCGATACTTTTAATGAATTCTATTGAGTGGTTGCCTATATATTTCGGTGTACTAAAAGCCGGTGCCATAGTTGTTCCGCTTAATTACAGATATACGGCACAGGAGATAAAATACTGTCTTGAAAAGGCAGACTGTTCTATGCTTGTATTCGGACCTGAATTTATAGGCAGAATGGAAGAAATATGCGACAGACTTCCCGATATAGCACATATGTTTTACGTAGGCGAGGAATGTCCGACTTTTGCCGACAGTTATCATAATATGATTAAGTACTGCTGTGAAACCGCACCGCAGATTACAATAACCGAAACAGACGATGCGGCGATTTACTTTTCTTCGGGTACTACGGGTTTTCCGAAAGCGATACTTCATCCTCACCGCAGTTTGATTTTTTCGGCACAGGTAGAGCAAAACCATCACGGGCAGACCCACGACGACGTATTTTTATGCATACCTCCGCTTTATCATACGGGTGCTAAAATGCACTGGTTCGGCTCGTTGCTTTCGGGCAGTAAGGCGGGACTTTTAAAGGGCACACGTCCCGAATGGATATTTAAAGCCGTATCCGACGAAAAATGCAGTATAGTATGGCTGTTAGTCCCTTGGGCACAGGATATATTGGATGCTATCGACAGGGGAGATATTAAATTAAATGAATATGACCTTTCTAAATGGAGGCTTATGCATATCGGTGCACAACCCGTACCGCCGTCACTTATAAAGCGTTGGCTTACATTATTTCCAAATCACGATTACGATACAAACTACGGTCTATCAGAGTCCATAGGACCCGGTTGTGTACACCTTGGTGTCGGCAACGTACATAAGGTAGGTGCAATAGGTAAAGCAGGTTACGGTTGGCAGGTCAAGATAATAGATGAAGACGGTAATACGGTACAAAATGGCAAAGTCGGTGAACTTTGCGTCAAGGGACCGGGCGTTATGAAATGCTATTATAAAGACGAGAAAGCCACCGATGAAATACTCAAAGGCGAATGGCTTTATACAGGCGATATGGCAAAGGAAGATGAAGACGGATTTATTTATCTTGTTGACCGTAAAAAAGACGTTATCATAACGGGCGGAGAAAATCTTTATCCCGTACAGATAGAAGATTTCCTGCGTCGTCATCAGGCGATAAAGGACGTAGCGGTTATAGGTTTGCCCGATGAAAGACTGGGCGAGATAGCAACCGCCATAATAGAGGTTAAAGACGGATTTAGTTTAAGCGAGGACGAAGTAAACGAGTTTTGTTTAGATATGCCGAGATATAAACGTCCGAGAAAGATAATATTTGCAGATGTACCACGCAACCCGACGGGTAAGATAGAAAAACCGAAATTAAGAGAAAAATATTGCGGTAACAGTGTGGTAGCACAGCAAAACGAGATCGATTAAAGGAGTAATAACAGTATGAAAAAATTGTTACTTGGTAACGCCGCCGTAGCGCAAGGTGCGTATGAGGCGGGAGTACGTTTTGTTTCCTCGTATCCGGGCACACCGAGTACAGAGATAACCGAAACTATTGCTACATACCCCGAAGATGAAGTATACTGCGAGTGGGCACCTAACGAAAAGGTTGCCGCAGAGGCGGTAATAGGTGCGGCGATTGCAGGGGGCAGAGCGATGACCTGCTGTAAGCACGTAGGTCTTAATGTTATGGCAGACCCCGTATTTACCGATAGTTACATAGGTGTAAACGGCGGTGCGGTATTTTGCGTTGCCGATGACCCCGGTATGCATTCATCTCAAAATGAGCAGGATTCAAGACATTATGCGAAAGCCTCTAAAATACCGATGTTAGAACCGTCAGATTCCAGCGAATGTAAGGAATTCACAAGATTGGCTTTTGATTTGAGTGAGCAGTTTGATACTCCCGTATTTGTAAGACTTTCAACGAGGGTGTCACATTCGCAAAGTCTTGTTGAAATAGGTGAGCGTAAGCAAATACCGCTTAAAGATTATGAGAAAAACATTCCTAAAAATGTTATGATGCCGGCTATGGCTATAAAGCGTCACGTTGTAGTTGAGGAGCGTACTAAAAATCTTGTTAAGTTTGCCGAAGAAACTTCACTTAACAAGATTGAGGATAACGGCAGTAAAATAGGTGTTATTACAAACGGTATTTCTTATCAGTATTCAAAAGAGGCACTAGGAAATGGTGTAAACTATTTCAAATTAGGTCTTGTATGGCCACTGCCTGTAAACAGTCTTGTTGAGTTTGCAAAGAAATGTGACGAGATTTATGTAATTGAAGAACTTGACCCGTTTATTGAGGAACACTGCCGTGCAATCGGTATAAAAGTATGCGGTAAAGAGTGCTTTACGATGCTCGGCGAATATACGCCTACTATGATTAAAAAGGCGGTTTTAGGCGAAAACGGTGCGGAGTTTACAGAAGTGAACGAGGATATTCCCGCACGTCCGCCCGTACTTTGTCCGGGTTGTCCGCACAGAGGAACCTTTTATGTTTTAAAGAAATTAGGTCTTACCGTTTCGGGCGATATAGGTTGCTATACTTTGGGTGCCGTAGCACCTCTCTCATCGGTTGACACCACCATTTGTATGGGTGCTTCGATTAGTGCAGCACACGGAATGGCAAAGGTCAGAGGTAAAGAATTTAACAGTAAGTTAGTATCGGTCATAGGCGA
>CALGCE010000267.1 GCA_937884625.1 uncultured Clostridia bacterium | reverse complement strand
GGGCAGATTGCAAGTGCCGACAAGGTGGAGAATTATCCCGGAATTGCGGAAATTTCAGGTTATGAACTTGCTGAAAATCTTTATATGCAAGCAAAAAATATGGGTGCTGAGATTAAATTTGAAACGGTGGAGTCGGTCGGTCACGATAAAACCGTTAAAACAAACAGCAGTATCTATCATGGTAAAACCATAATCATCGCAAACGGTTCCGCCAAGCGAAAACTGAATATAAAAAAAGAATCCGATTTTATCGGAAAAGGGGTTTCGTACTGTGCCACCTGCGACGGAAATTTTTTCAAAGGAAAAACTGTAACGGTTGTCGGCGGCGGTAATTCCGCTTTGGAAGATGCTCTTTATCTCTCCGATGTGGCAGATAAAGTTTATGTAGTTCACCAATTTAACGAATTTAACGGAGAAGAAAAATACCGTGAGGATTTATCGCAAAAAAGCAATGTTTCGTTTATGATGGAATCTACTGTTACAGCAATTAACGGCAAAAATAAACTTGAAACGGTCACGGTGACCGACCGCAACGGAAAGAAGCAAGAAATCGACACCGACGGACTGTTTATCGCCATAGGTCAGGAACCGAAAAATCAAGTTTTTTCAAATGTTGTAAACCTTAACGATGCAGGATATATCAGGTGTGACAATAGTGTTTATACCAAAACTGACGGCATATTTGCCGCAGGCGATACACGTGAAAAAGAACTTCGGCAACTGACCACCGCAGTAAGTGACGGCAGTCTTGCCGCCTCCGCCGCACTAAAAAGTATGAAAGGATAAAGATATATGAATATTACCGAGATTAACGACAAAAATTTTGAAGAAACAATCCGCACAAATAACAAAGTTCTCTTGGACTGCTATGCACCGTGGTGCAGTTCGTGTAAAAGGTTTGACCCCGTTTTAGAGGAACTTTCAACCGAAGAAAGCAAAATTAAGTTCTGCAAAATCAATACCGATGAGAACCCCGACATATCAGAGCGTTTTGATATTATGTCAATCCCCACCGTTTTGGTTTTTGAAAACGGACAACTCAAAAACAGAGAAACAGGTCTTAAAACAAAAGAAGAAATTAAAAAAATGTTCTAAAATAGGAAATCACAACCTCCGATTAAGTCGGAGGTTGTGACTTTATATAGGTTTGTCAAACGTTTACAAGTTCTTCCTGTTTGACGTCGGTTTGCTTTGCCGATGTTTTTATTTTCGGATTTATCGGAAGTAACTCTTTGAAAACGCAGGTATGATGTTCTGTTATTACCTTATCTTCGTGTAAAGAACCGAAATACCAATGTTTAAAACTGCAAGAACGGCATATTTCTTCAAGGTAACCGTTTATCTTATTTACCCTGTCTATATCGCCTCTACGCAAGAGTATGGCACTTTTTACAAGCGACGGCGGTTCGTGGGTTATTATATAATCAACTTTACAGTCTGCCTCGTCAAGTATCCTTGCACCGTCTGCCATTTCGGTAGGCGTTGCTTCTTCTTCACGCCACCAAAGACCCTGCTCTACACGCATATCTTTGTCTATGCTTTCTCCGCCACCGAAGGTAAAATACGTATTGCCCTCAATTTCAAAAATCTGTCCTCGCATAAGATGAAGCAGATTTCCCTTTATTCTATGCACCATACCGCCTTTCCAAACAGTAGTACGGCAACAGTTAATAGTATCTAGATTATCGTGAGTTCCCTCGACAAATGCGGTAACGAATTTCCGCTTTGCAAGGTATTTTATTACCTGTTTTTCGGTTTTTGACCCGTCAAATATGTAACCGAAATCTCCGCAGACTATCAGCACATCGCCCTTTTTGAGTTTTCTGAACTGCTTATCGTAAAGGCGTTCAAGACACCCGTGCATATCACCCGTAACGTAAACCGTAATTACCGCCTCCGTTTCTTTTACTAAAAATTGTATTTTAATACTTCCATTTTGTCAAGAATTAATGTATAATCAGTATATCATACTTTCGGGGAGATTTCTATGGTTAAAAAAATTATTACCGTATTTTTATCAATACTTATAATTTTTTCGTGTTCAATACCTGTCTTTGCCTTTGAGCCGTCGGGATTTTCGGTAAATGCAAAAACAGCACTTTTGGTTTCAATGGATACCGATGAAGTATTATATGCAAAAAATGAAAATGCAAAGGTTTATCCTGCGTCTATAACCAAAATAATGACGGTAATACTTATGCTTGAAAGCGATATTTACGACGAAAACGCAAAGGTCGCTATGACAAAAGAAGTACAAAAACTCATAAGCGGTACGGACAGTTCTGTATCAAATCTTAAAATCGGCGAGGAAGTAACACACCTTGACCTTGTTTATATGGTACTTATGTCATCATTCGGCGACTGTGCCTATCTTGCCGCAATCACTTTCGGGGGAAGCGTTGACGGATTTGTTGATATGATGAACCAAAAGGCACAAAAACTCGGCCTTAAAGGAACTCATTACACAACCCCCGTAGGTCTGCACGAAATAGGTAACTATACTACTGCACACGATACCTATAAACTTGCAACGTATGCACTTAAAAACCCAACCTTTAAGAAAGGATGCGAAAGCACAAGATATACGGTACCTGCAACAAATATGTCTGGCAGCAGAACTATATCAACAACCAATTTTTTACAAGATAATACCACTAATTATTACTACTCATACGCAAAAGGCGTAAAAACGGGATATACCGACGAAGCAGGAAGATGTCTTGTAAGTACCGCATCTTATAACGGATACAATTATATGTGTATACTTTTCGGTTGTACGCCTAACGCAGGTACAAGATACGAATTTGTAGACAGTAAAAATTTATACCGCTGGGCATTTAATAATTTTGCATTTAAAAATATCGCAGACGACGAAAATCCTGTTTGCGAAGTACCCGTAGAGTTATCACTTCAAACCGATTTTATATCACTTTATGTACAAAAAAGTTTCATATCCGTTCTGCCGAAAGACGCCGATGCATCAACAATAACGATAAAACCTCATACCAAAGCAAAAAGCATAGATGCACCCATTAAAAAGGGAGACGTTTTAGGCACTGCCGATATAATATATGCCGAAAAAGTAATAGGAACGGTAAATCTTGTTTCGGGCGAAAACGTCAAGCGAAGTAATATACTTTTTGTCTGGCGTGGCATTAAAAATGTATTTTCCTCAATCTATATGAAAATCATTTATGTTGTAGCGGCAATAGTAGTTTTAGTATTTATTATTGCAGTAATTAAAATGAATTCAAAAAGAGCAAATAAACGCAAGGTTAAATATATACCTTATGATGAAAACAGAAAATAAATAAAAATAAAATCGGGAAGGCATTTGCCTTCCCGATTAAATATTGTATTAACTTATGCAAGTGCACGTTCAAGCCAGGTAAATCCTAAATCAAGTGCCTCAAAAAGTGTATTTTTCTTACTCTCTTTAACTCCCCTTTTTTCTATCGGCTCGTCGCTGTCGTTCTTAATAAGT
>CALGCE010000266.1 GCA_937884625.1 uncultured Clostridia bacterium | reverse complement strand
GGCAAAATAAACTTCCTTTTCACTTGAAAGCATTGCTTCCTCTGCATGTTTTAGTCGAATTTCAAATGCATCCTCTATTCTTAACTTATCTTTTAATTCTAATATTATTCTTTGTGCTAGTTTAAGACCGACACCCGATGCGCCAGTTAAGGTTTTCGCATCATTACTTGCGATACAAAGCATTATTTGGTCTGCCGTAAATTCCGACAGTATTGCAAGACCGATTTTAGGTCCAACACCACTGACAGAGGTTATCAGTTTAAACATTTCAAGTTCGGTTTCTGTTGCAAAACCGAAAAGGTCAAGAGCATCTTCCCTTACTGCTAAATAGGTATAAAGAAAAGCATCACTGCCGACATTACCCAAAGCACAATAGGCATTTTGCGTTAAAAAACATTTTAAACCGACTCCTCCACATTCTATAACGGCATACGTGTTTTCTTTTACAAGCAGTTTACCGTGAACTGATGCTATCATTTTCTGTTACCTCCTGCAATTTTACCGTAAAGGCTTCCTGCACTGTGAGAGTGGCAAATGGCAAGTGCCAATGCATCGGCTGTATCATCAGGTTTTGGAACGCTTGTAAGGGCTAAAAGATTTTTAACCATTTCCATTACCTGATGTTTTTCGGCATTACCGTATCCCGTAACCGACTGCTTTACTTGTAGCGGTGTATATTCGTAAATTGAAACATTGTTTCTCTCGGCAGAAAGAATTATTACTCCCCTTGCTTGTGCTACGTCAATTGCGGTAGTGGTATTCGTATTAAAATATAAACGCTCTATTGACATAGCATCGGGTTTATAACGTTCAAGCAGGGTTTTCATATCGGAATAAATTGCATCCAGTCGCTTTACAAAAGGCATATCCGCTTTTGTAGTTATGGCACCGTAACCTACCGTTTGAAAGTGAAAACCGTCATAATCAACAACGCCGTAACCTACTATCGCATATCCGGGGTCAATACCTATTATCCGCAACTAAAATTCGCCTACCTTGTTATAAGAGTATAAACCTCCACATTATTAATGTATTATACCATATCTTAACACTTTCATCAACACCTTTTTGCATAAAAATTCCCTGTAAAATTAACTCTTACAGGGAATTATATTAATACTTTTTAATTTCTTCCGCCAATTTTAAAAATCCGTCTTCTTTTAAAAGTGCCAGACCGTTAGAAGCATCATCACCTAAAATAACTAATCTGTCGCCCACTTTGATATCAAAATGCCTTCTTGCTCTTGCAGGTATTACTATCTGCCCTTTATCCCCAACTGTTGCTATACCGAAAATATATTTACCTTTTGGGGGTATCGGAAGATTTAAAGTATCGGGATTTACCAAATCGTCTATGGTTACGCCAAATGCATCGGCAAGAAGTTTACTGTTGAATAAATCGGGACTTGTTTCCCCTCTTTCCCATTTAGCAATCGCCTGACGGGAAACTCCCACCTTTTCGGCTAACTGTTCCTGCGTCATTTTATTTATCTTGCGTAGTGCTGTTAAATTATCACCAAACATAAGAATTATCCTTTCTTTTTAATACCTAATACAAAGTAGCGTAAGAGCGGTATTCTTGAAATAATTTCATAAAGAATATAAGCACCGATAAACGCAGAAATGGCGGTTATTATGTATGTAAGTATTGGCGGTAAATTTGTGTATGAAGTGAGTAATAATGCAGTAACAGATAAAGGCAGGTAATGAAAAATATAAAGCCCCCAACTTTTACTTGACATAAAACTGAAAAATTTGTTTGTATAGTCCAAATATCTTTTAGCCATTCCTAAAAATGATAAAACAAATGAAGGAAAAAATTTAACAGTTGGAGAAAGAGAATTCGCATTTAAAAAGAAAAAAATTGATAATCCAAATATCTTTTAGCCATTCCTAAAAATGATAAAACACAGCACCAAAGGTATGCAACGCTTAAAGGACTGTTTACAACGGGACTTACGGCATAATTCTTGCCAAAATACATCTTGACTTCGGCGATACCTAAAATTACTGCACAAATCAAAAATACAAATCTGTATTTTGTCAGTCTTTCTATGACGCTTTCGTGTGAAAATACAAAATATCCGCATAAAAAACTAAAACCGTATATGCCGAAACGATAGACTGCAATTATCGGAGTATTAAGTATCTGTGCCGATGCCCACAAGGGTATTACAAGCAAAACAAGTATTATTACGTTTGTTTTTTCACATATTGTAAGAAGTTTGCCTTTTTCAATTTTTATTATCACACACAACAAAAGTGAAAACAACCAAAGCATCTGTATAAACCATAAAACACCCGTTCCTGAAAGTGCCATAATTAAATACAAAATTACTGTCGGCATTTTTGGCATAGTATCAAACGCACCGCCGATTTTCATATTAAAATACCCTTGTATCCACTGAAACGCAAGCAAACCCAAAGTTGACGGTACAAGCAATTTTCGTGTTCGTGTACTTATAAATTTTTTTATACTGTTTTTATCAAGATAGTATTTTGCACACATTCCCGAAACAATGAAAAGAAGTACCATAAACCACGGATACAAAATATACTGTATACCGTCTTGATACTGTCTATTTTTAAACGCTCCGATAACACCGTCATCAGCAACGCCGTTAAACATATAAAAAACGTGATATATAACAACCGTTACCACAGTAATCCAACGTATATTATCTATATAGTATTTTCGCATAATTTTACCACCTTTGTAATTTTAGGTTGCATTGTAATTATAGCATAAAAATTCTGCCTACTCAACCAAGCAGACAGAACATTTATTAAAAATTATGTTATTTTCAGTTGCATTTACATAAGCGGTGAAAACAGATGCAGTATTGCCCTTTTAAGTCGCCTGTACCAAGTTTCCTTTTTCCACTGTTCAAGAGTAATTTCCTGCGAACTGAGTAAAATACCATCAAAATCTTTTTTAAGTTCCTTAACGGTATCGGCATTGGAAAACCAAACACCGCATTCAAAATGCATCACAAAACTTCTGTAATCCATATTTACCGTTCCTACGGTTGCTACCCTATCGTCCGATATAAAGGTCTTCGAGTGGATAAAACCGGGTGTATATTCATAAATCCTGACGCCCGCCTCCAACAGTTCAAGATAACTGTACTGCGTTACGGGATGAACATACCATTTATCAGGAATATGAGGTGTTATAATTCTGACATCAATGCCTGATTTTGCCGCTATTTGTAAAACGGTTATCATTGTACTGTCAATTATTAAATACGGCGTTGTGATATAAACATACTTCTGTGCGGTATTAAGTATTTGCATATAAATACCTTCCGCAGGTTTTTTATCAGTAAGCGGACCGTCACAGTAGGGCAAAACATAGCCGTCACTTATTGCAGTTTCACTTGAAATATGGGATTTAATATCAACGCTTTTTCCCGTTGTAAACTCCCACGTACTGCAAAACATTGCAAGAAAACTCTTAACCGCTTTACCCTTAACTATTATGGCATTATCAAGCCAATAGCCGAAACGTTCAAACTCGTTTATATATTCGTCTGCAATGTTAAGACCGCCCGTCATAGCAACCTTGCCGTCAATAACGACTATTTTCCTATGGTCACGGTTATTCATAAAAATGTTCATAAAAGGTCCTATTTTATTAAATGCCGCAACTTCAATGCCGTCGGCTTTCAATTTATCAATAAACCCTTTATGCTGACGGGTAATAGAGCCAAAGTCGTCAAACATAACCTTGACTTCAACACCCAAGGAAGCCTTTTGCTTTAAAATTTCATACACTTCGTCCCACATTTTGCCTTCGGCAATAATGAAAAACTGTAAATAAACGTATTTTTCTGCTCTTTTTAATTCCTCTAAAAATCTCGGAAAAAATTTCTCACCGGGTGATAAGTATTCAACAGACGTGCCATCATAAAGCGGATAGCCCGATTCGTGTGTTAAGTAATCTGCTTGACGGGAATGCAAATAATCATCGTATTTTAGTCTTTGAACTACATTATCATCAAAATTTAAGTACGGTAGATAATGTGATTCGCATTTAAACATTTTCTTTTTTATATGAGGTAATACTCTGCCACCGCCCCAAAGCAAAAAAACCGATATACCGAATATCGGAAAAATGAGTATAAATATTATCCAGGCAATTTTATAACTCGGATTACCCCTGCGGTTTACAATATAAATAACCGTTAAAATACCAAGTACCTCTGAAATTGCATAAATAAAAAAGTAATTTTCAGAAAGATTGTATACAATTGCAAAAAGTAAAAAGAACTGCAACAGTAGCAAAACTGCCGATACTATATACCGTGTTTGTATAGTAATTCCACGTTTATGCTTTACACCGGTACGCAAATTAAATCCTCCCAAAAGACTGACATTAAATATATATTACCACAAAAGTTAAAAATTGAAATTATTTTATACTTTTGCTTCGCAATAAATGCAACGGTATGCGTTTTCTTCATTTTCAACAGGCTTACATATATGTTTAAGTTCCTGTTCGCAAGAGGTTATACAGCGTGGGTTTGTACATTTTTTACCCTCAATTTCCCTTTCACCGTCAGGTATAGGGTTATATTCATCGGTACAACCTAAAAGTTTAAGAATGAGTGCCATACGCATATATTTGCCGTTTTGCACCTGCTTAAAATAACAAGCCCTGCTATCACTGTCTACCGCTACGCTTATCTCGTTTACACGTGGCAATGGGTGAAGTACACTGCAATTACTTTTGGCATGTTGTAATTTTTCAGTTGTAAGTATATAACTGTCTTTTAAACGCTCGTACTCTTCCTCACTGTCAAAACGTTCACGCTGTACACGGGTCATATAAAGAATATCAAGGTCTGCTATAACGTCGTCTAATGAGGCAGTTTCAATATATGACATACCGTTTTTCTCTATAACATCGGTTTTAACGTATTCGGGGAGTTTTAATTCTTCGGGCGATATAAGTACAAACTTTATACCGCTGTAACGGGAGAGTGCATTTATAAGAGAATGTACCGTTCTGCCGTATTTAAGGTCGCCGCAAAGACCTACCGTCAAATTATCAAAACCGCCCTTTTCACGATAAATTGTCAGCAGGTCTGCAAGGGTTTGAGTAGGATGGCAATGACCGCCGTCACCTGCGTTTATAACCGGCACAGACGCATTATTTGCAAGTACTAATGCCGCACCCTCTTTTGGATGACGCATAGCGATAATATCGGCATAATTACTTACTACCTTTGCGGTATCGGCAACGCTCTCTCCCTTTGCCGCAGAGGATGAACTTCCGCTTGAAACCGATAAAACGTTTCCGCCAAGTTCGTACATTGCCGATTCAAAACTAAGCCTCGTCCTTGTGGACGGCTCAAAAAACAAGGTGGCAAGTTTTTTACCGTTACATACTCTACTGTATTTGTCGGGATTTTTAATAATATCAAGTGCAGTTAAAATGAGTTCGTCAAGTTCTTTAACCGAAAGGTCAAGAATATCAATTACACTTCTCATTTATTTGCACCTATCCAACTTTCATCAGACGGATTATCTCTGAAAGCAATAAGTCTTTTGATATCATCGGGTTTTATATAGCCCTCTTGTGCTGCTACTTCGGCAATACAGTCAAAATCGGTTAGTGATACATTTTTTACATTTGCATCACTTAATCTTACAAGACCTTTTTTCATACCATAAGTGAAAATGGACACAATACCCAACACTTCGGCACCTGCTTCACGAAGTACGTTTACAACCTCTATAACACTGCCTCCCGTTGAAATCAAGTCCTCAACGACTACTACTTTTTGTCCTTTTTCAAGTCTGCCTTCGATTTGATTCTGTCTGCCGTGATCTTTGGCACCTGAACGGACATACCCCATTGGAAGACCTAATATATGACCTGTTATCGCAGCGTGTGCAATACCTGCGGTAGAAGTACCCATTAAAACCTCGACATCGGGATAATTTTCTTTAATAAGGGTTGCAAGACCGTTTTCAACATCTGTGCGAACATCGGGAGCAGTAAGTGTTAAACGGTTATCACAGTAAACGGGACTTTTAATTCCACTAGCCCACGTAAACGGCTCTTCGGGGCGGAAGAAAACCGCCTTTATTTTAAGTAAATCTTTTGCAACTAAATTTTTAAGTTCCATTATTTTTGTCCCCTTAATCTACAAATTCTTTAATGCAACGCTCGTAAGCCTTAACAGGATTTTCTGCCGCCGTAATCGGTCTGCCGACTACAATATAATCAGAGCCTATTTGTTTTGCTTGTGATGGCGTCATAACCCGCTTTT
>CALGCE010000265.1 GCA_937884625.1 uncultured Clostridia bacterium | reverse complement strand
CCTCATACCGTCAACCGCCGCCGACATAATACCGCCTGCGTACCCTGCACCCTCGCCTGACGGATAGATACCGTTTATTCCTACTGTCATATACTCTTCGTTACGCACAACCCTTACGGGCGACGAACTTCTGGTTTCGGGTGCGGTAAGAATTGTGCTTTCGTCTGCAAAACCCGATATTTTTTTATCGAATTCCTTAATTCCCTCTTTTAGGCTATCGCACACAAACTGCGGAAAAATATCGTAAAAGTCGCAAAATACCGTCTTTGGTTTTACGGTAGGTTTAACCTTTTCTATCTTTTCTTGCCTTTCAAAAACAAATTTGCCGACCGTAGTAATCGGTACTGCACCGCAGGAAATTTCAAACGCTCTTTGCTCTATTTTTCTTTGAAATTCGCAACCTGCAAGTACATCGTCACCGTCAAAATCGTCAGGCTCAACACCTACAAGTATTGCACTATTGGCGTTTGTACCGTTTCTTTTAGAGTTACTCATACCGTTTACCGCAACGCCGTTTTCTTCGCTCGAAGCGTTTATTACCTCTCCTCCTGGGCACATACAAAAGGTGTAGACACCCCTGCCTGATTTAAGATGGACATTCATTTTATAATCGGCATTTAAAAGTGACGGGTGCCCTGAAAAATCACCGTATAACGCTTTGTTTATATCACTTTGCAGATGCTCCGCTCTTACACCCACAGCAAAAGGCTTTCTTATCATCAAAAGTCCGTTATCCCTTAACATCTTAAAGGTATCCCTTGCGGAATGTCCCGTTGCCAATACAAGGCGGTCGCACTCTATACAGTTCCCGTTTACCGTTATTGACTTTAAATTGCCGTCTTTTATACATATATCTTCAAGTTTTGAAGAAAAATTTATACTGCCACCGAGAGAAATAATTTCATTTCTTATATTTTTAACTATAATTTTAAGCACATCGGTACCGATATGAGGTTTTGCATCGGTAAGTATTTTTTTGTCTGCACCGAAATTTACAAAGGTTTCAAGAACGGTACGGCACCGTATATCCTTTATACCGGTATTTAATTTGCCGTCCGAAAAGGTACCTGCTCCGCCCTCGCCGAACTGTACATTCGAATTAACATTTAATTTGCCTGTATTAAAAAAGTTTTCAACGTCTGCCGTTCTTGTGTCAACATCGCACCCACGCTCAAAAACTATCGGATTTAAACCCGCTCTTGCAAGGGCAAGTGCACAAAACATTCCCGACGGTCCGAAACCTATAACAACAGGTCTTAATTTCGGTTTTACCGCCGACTTTATCCAATTATATTTTTTAGCCGAATAAATTACGGCATTTTTATTTTTCTTTAAAACCTTTTGCTCTTCACATTTAAGACTTACAAGCAGTGAGCAACAAAAATGCACGTCACTTTTATGCCTTGCGTCCACAGATTTTCTGTAAAGCGATACCGAAATAATTTCGTTTTCACTTATTTTAAGTTGCTTTGATACCGCAGGTTTTAGATTATTAAAATCGGTTTCAAGCGGCAGTCTCACATTATTTAACAGTATCATTTGGCACCGCCTAAATATTTTGCCACGCCGTCTACCGCACACATGGCACTTGACCATGCCCATTGAAGATTATAACCCCCGCAGTCGCCGTCAACATCAAGCAACTCTCCTACCGCAAACAAGCCATCATCTTTTTTTGACATCATAGTGACAGTATCAAATAAGTTCGTAGCAAGTCCCCCTGCCGTTACCTGCGAACTCTCAAAACTGCCCGTACCCGTAACCTGAAATTCAAAATTTTTAATTTTTAGCGGATTTTGACTTATGTATTTCGTTTAGCAATGCGCAGGTTTCCTCGGCAAAAGAGTACTGCGACATATATTCACCGCCGAACGATAACCTTTTTCCGTCAAGAAAATCAAAGTAATCGCACTTTACCTTATCTTTTACAACCCTCATTCTTCCGTAGGCGGAGGAAATTGTATCTAAGACACCGAGGTTTTGGAAGGTATCAAGCAAATCAAGGCGGATATTACTGAAATAAGACGATTTATTATTATCCTCAAAAACAACCGCCATAATTTCTTTTGTTGTGGCTTCGGCACCGCCTCTGTCGGTGAGATATGCAAGAAGTTCCCTTGTCTTTTTATACTTGAATGCAACGGGTTTTCCATCACAAAACACATCAAAATTGCCGAAACACCGAAGTTCTAACCTGTGAGCATCCGCCGGGATCGGATTGCGCAAATGCTCGGTCGCCTTTTTGACTTTTTCCTGTGAAATGGGTTTGAGAATATAGTCGGAGCAGTATGTGCCGAGCGCATCCAGAGCGTATTCGGTATAGTCGGTGCAAAAAACAATGTTGCAGGCAGCTGTAAAAGCAGGTATTGCAATTCCTGACAGTGCAATTGATAAGTATTTTGTTCAGAGTCTTATATCGAAGCCTG
>CALGCE010000264.1 GCA_937884625.1 uncultured Clostridia bacterium | reverse complement strand
CCTCAATTCCGAGTTCGTCTATTGCTTCGGCAACGAGTCTATGTACGATACCGTGAGTACAACCCGGACAGTAGTGTAAAGGCACGTCGGTAAGTGCGTGCGGTTTTTCAAATACTACCATAGTTATTTTACCTCCTCGTTGATTTGCATAATTTTATCATATACCTGTGTATGGTCAGGAATCATACCGCCTACACGGTTACAAAGATGTACCGGAACCTTACATTCGGTCGCAAGTTTTACATCTTCTATCATCTGTCCCATATTAAGTTCAACGTCAATAAAAGCCTTTGCGTGAGTGACAGCCTTTTTAAATGGTGCAGTCGGGAAAGGCCAAAGTGTGATGGGACGGATAAGTCCGACCTTTACACCTTGTTCTCTTGCATTGTCAATAGCGTGCTTTGAAACTCTCGAAGTAATACCGAACGATACAACCACTATGTCGGCATCGTCTACTAGGTATTCCTCATACATACATTCGTTTTCTTCAACCGTCTTATAACGCTCATAACGTGCGATATTTAACTGTTCAAGTTCTTCGGGTACAAGGGACAAAGAATTTACTATGTTATGTTCTCTTTTGAGTTTGGTACCCGTTGTTGCCCAAGGCTTTTCGGGTTGCGGTTTAACGTCAAAATTAAGGTCAACGGGTTCCATCATCTGTCCCATAGTACCGTCTGCCAAAATCATAGACGTCATTCTGTATTTGTCTGCAAGTTCAAATCCTTTAATGGTAAGTTCTGCCATTTCCTGAACCGAAGCAGGAGCCAATACTATCATATGGAAGTCGCCGTGTGCGGCACCCTTTGTAGCCTGAAAATAGTCAGACTGACTAGGTTGTATACCGCCAAGTCCCGGACCGCCACGCTGTACGTTAACTACGAGTGCAGGAAGGTCTGCACCTGCAAGGTATGATATACCCTCGCCCTTTAATGAAATTCCGGGGCTTGAAGATGAGGTCATAACCCTATGTCCTGCCGAAGAAACACCGTATACCATATTGATTGCGGCAATTTCACTTTCTGCCTGTAAAAATGTTCCGCCGATTTTCGGCATTTTCTTTGCCATATAAGCGGCAACCTCTGTCTGAGGGGTTATAGGATAACCGAAGTAGTGACGGCAACCTGCCAAAATAGCGGCCTCTGCCAATGCTTCGTTACCTTTCATAAGTACTTTATCAGCCATATTTTCACTTACCTTTCTACCGTTATTACACAGTCAGGACACATAGTAGCACAACTTGCACAGCCCGTACAGGAATTTTCGTCGGTTATTTCTGCCGGATGATGTCCCTTTTTATTGATTTTTTCGTTTGCAAGTATTAACAGATGTTTAGGACAAGCGTCCACACAAAGTCCGCAACCCTTACAAAAATCAGTTTTGAATTTGAGTTTTGCCATATTCATCGCTCCTTAATTAATATATATGTTTTCTTGAAGATTTATAGGAAAGACGTTTTTTAAAGTTTCGTCATCTTCACTGAATAAGCCTTGTTTTACCGAAGTAAATACAATTGGCAGTCCTGATGCCTTTGATACACCGTTTGCGTATTCAATTGAACTTATTACCGTTTCTTTGGTCGTAAGTTCGCCTAAATTTGAATTATTGATAATTCCCGTAAACTTAATACCCGATGCCAATTCAATCTCACGCATAATACCGATTGTAGACGCCACATCTCGTGTGAGCGGACGGTAACAGTTTATAACCATCAGCATATCAAAGTCGTTTTCTTCTTTTATCGCAGGGGCTAAACGACCTAGTGCCAATGCACCTCTGTCATCACCGCCTACGTCTATTATGCAGTGTTGTTCTCTGTTGTCGGTAAGTGAGTACATTTCCTGCGGAAGTGCCGGTATATCAACATTAGAACCTGCATATTTTGAACAGATAAGTTTTATATCCCTTTTTTTGAATTCTTCTATGCTGTCCTTTGTGCGAAAGTAGGGGTTTACTATATCAAGGTCGGCAATGGCAACTTTTGAGTAG
>CALGCE010000263.1 GCA_937884625.1 uncultured Clostridia bacterium | reverse complement strand
AGAATAAATTTCAATAATAATTAATATTAAAAGAGGTGATATTTTGAAAAGCGGAATGAAAATTTTACAGGCCGGATATCCGGAGAAACACATAGAATCGCCAAATGCCGAAATCGACATGGAGTACCTGAAGAAGAAGATAGACGCAGGCGCCGAATTCATTGTGACACAGATGTTTTTCGACAATCAGAAATTCTTCGACTGGGAGAAACGATGCAGGGCAGCCGGCATAGACGTACCTATAATACCGGCCATAAAGCCTCTGGGAAAACTGAGAGACCTGCAGGTGATTCCGCAGGTGTTCAATATCGACCTTCCTACTCCGCTGGTAAAGGAGGTGATGAAGGCCAAGGACGACAAGGCCATCTACCAGATAGGCATAGAATGGTGCATAGCGCAGAGCCGCGAGCTTGTGGCGCACGATGTCGGCCTTGTCGAGCTGCACAAATGCGATGCCCTCAACACCTTGCAGTATGCGGAGCGCCTCTATCAGTCCGCTGCGCTGCGATGGCGGCAGGTCTATCTGGGTGCGGTCGCCCGTGATAATCATCTTTGTGTTCTGGCCCATGCGGGTCATAAACATCTTGATCTGGCTGGAGGTGGTGTTTTGCGCCTCGTCAAGAATGATAAAACTGTCGTCAAGCGTTCGTCCTCTCATATACGCAAGAGGTGCCACCTCTATATCGCCACGCTCCTGACACTTTTGGAAGTTTTCCGCTCCCAACATATCAAAAAGAGCGTCATAAAGCGGTCTTAAATACGGGTCGATTTTTTGCTGTAAATCCCCCGGCAAAAAGCCAAGCCGTTCCCCTGCTTCAACGGCAGGACGTGTCAAAATAATTCTGTTTACCTGCTTTGAGCGAAAAGCGTTTACCGCCTGTGCTACTGCAAGATAGGTCTTACCCGTTCCGGCAGGTCCCACGCCTACGGTTATTGTATTGTTTTTTATTGCCTCGACATACCGTTTTTGTCCCAAAGTTTTAGGCTTTACGGGACGCCCTTTTGACGAAACACAAATACAGTCCGCATCGGTTATTGAGGATATTTTATCATCATCGCCGTCATCAACCATACCGATAACAAGTTCAACACTTTGGGAATTAACGGTTTCACCCTTGTTAATCATAGAAATCAAACAGTTTAAAGCCTTACAAGCCTTTAAAACATTATCGGTTTCCCCCGTAACCTTTATCTGTCCGCCGTGAGAAGTGATATTAACATTATATTCCTTTTCAAGCCTTTTAACATTCTCATCAAAATTGCCGAAAAGACCTATTAACTGTTCCACTCTTTCGATATCAATAAGTTGTTCAAACAATGATTTTTTCATTCCTTTGTTTTATTATTTTTCATTATAACATATTTTTCACTAATTAACAGTACCAATTAAAATTTTTTCCTCAATTTGGATATTTTCTTTTGCTTTTACGGTAACGCAAAGCGAAAGTTCGCTGTCTGTTACGGTTTCATTAGTATCTATTATCTCATAACTTAAATAACCGCTTTTTGAAATTTCTTTTTCTATCTCCTTTTGAAGTTTACTTTTTAGGTCGTCTTTGTCGTAACGCACTTTTTGTTTATCGGTTAAATAATATTTTTTAACTGTTCTTTTTATCGGCAATTTGTTGCCGAAAAGCCTTGCGTTATAGGTTTTTTTATCACTTTCGTAAGTACCCCTTACATTACCGATATAAAGCGGTACTTTAAGCCCAAAAAAGTCAATTACACTTCGCTTTACTATTTTGCCCGTTTTTTTATTTACCGTATCGCAAAACTTGCCCGTTTTAGTAAATGTATGTTCTGTTTGTGCCGTTACGGTACCGACTGAACGCACAAAGACCGTACTGTCCATACTCTCTATTATTCCCGAAACAAGCAAATCTCCTTTACCTACGGTGTCGCCAACCTTGACTACGACATTTCCTGATGTTACCTCTATTTTTTCTACTGTACCAATGCTGTTTGCTTTCAAATTTGACGGTTGCACATTTTTTTCTTTTTCGTTTTTCTTAACCTCCGTAACATTTACATTAAGTACGCAACCTTCTATGTTTAAAGATGCCCACGAAAGTCGGTCATCTTTAAGTAAGAGTTTTTGTGCGTCAAATTGAGGATCTATTTTGCTGGTCTTTTTACCCTCATATATTCCGATTTGTCTGCAAGTCTTTATTATATCCTCACTTCTTGTATTGACGTTACCCTCAACATTTACCGTCCATATAAAACTTGACATAAGTTTAAGTACGGCAAAAAAAATAACGGTCCCTATCACAAAGCCCAATCGGTTTTTATACCTTTCGGCTATAAAGGGTATTCCGTTTCTTTTAAGTATCTTTATTTTAACACCGGTTTTTCTTCTTATAATTCTTATTTTCCTAAAACCTTTTATACTGATACAGCCCGTTATCCTATTCCTTTCACACCGCAAATCCCAAATTCTAATTCTGTTTGCCGCCGAAAGATTGAGTATTCGCTCAAAATATTCGCCCTTTATTTCAATAATTAAATATCCGCAAAGAAATCTTAAAAGCCACAACATCAAAAATTACCTCTAAACACAAAATTCAACCGATGAAATATTACCCTTGACGGTAATAACATCGCCCTCAAACAGCACTATATCAAAGTTATTACCGCAAAGTACCATGGTTCCCTTTCCTAAATTTAAACGGATATAATCGGTATTATATTCAAATACACCCACACAACCGTGTATTACTATTTCTTTATTCGAGAACATCTCAATGTGTGCACCTTTTATCATATCTCGGTCTACAATATCATCGGCGAATCCCAAAAGTTGTATCTTTTTCCTTTTCGCCGCAGACTTAAACTTGAATTTTCGTGACACCTTTTCACGCCCTTAAAAAAACTTCTAATTAAAGGTATGAAAATAACATTATAATAATTCTTATTTGCATATTATATTTTGAGGTGAAAAGGATGCTTAAAAGATTTTTTAAACCGTTATATCTTTGTGTGTTTATTGCAATTGTTTTTTTATCTTTGCTTATTGTTTCTCCACAAAAATGTAAAGACGGCACCGCATACGGCATTATGCTTTCAGGCTCGGTGATAATTCCGTCTTTTTTGCCCTTTACGGTTTGCGTTTTGTTTATTTTAAGAACGGGAATTTTAGATAAAACACGTTTAAATGACAAGTTTGCCGTAATGATAATGTCTTTTATAGGAGGATACCCTCTTGGTGCCAAAACGGTAAATGAAATGTACCGTCAAAACAGAATAAACGAAAAAGATGCAGGACTGATGCTTTGCTACTGCGTTAATGCAGGACCGTCATTTATAATATCGGCAGTAGGTGCAGGTATGCTAAATTCCAAAGAGGTAGGGTATATACTTCTTATATCCCACATAACCGCTTCGCTTATTACCGCTTTCATAATAAAAATATTCTTTGGCACAAAAGAAAAAAATAAAAAAGACAGAAGTAATAGTTTGCCTGTTTTATCGGATATTTTTGTATCCTCGGTTGCAGAGGGGGCATCTGCCGTGTTTTCAATCTGTACTTTTGTAGTTCTTTTTTGTGCGATTAATTCTTATATTCTGTCCTTTGCTCAAAAATTCCACACTATAAAATATCTTGTTTTTGTAACCGAGGTAACAACGGCAACGGCATATACAAAAAATATTTATTTAATATCTTTTTTACTGTGTTTTGGCGGTCTTTGTATATGGTGTCAGGTATTCTCCTGCTTTGCAAATACAAAGGTTAAAATGCTGCCGTTTATCATTTCAAGGTTTTTTAACGGACTTTTAAGTTGTGTTATTGTATACATAATTGTAAAGATTACAAACGTTTCTCTGCCCACAATAAGCAATTCATTTAATTTCTCTAAAAAATTAAGTTTTTCGAGTTTAGAACTGTCGG
>CALGCE010000262.1 GCA_937884625.1 uncultured Clostridia bacterium | reverse complement strand
CTGTGCAAACCAGGTCAGGTCTTCGGCCGTTTGCAGTTCATACCAGCCGTCGTTCTCGGCCGGTTCTGTCCCCTGTGCCCAAGCGCTAGCCAGGCAGCAGGTCAGTAAGCTCAAGGTGTAGATAATACGTCTCATTCTCTTTTAATGTTTAAAACATCGCAAAGGTACGATTTTTTCTCGAGTTGCAATTGATTTTCTATATATTTTTCTCCGTTATAACAAGCAATTGCTACCGATACCATTATCTCACCTTTAAAAATAACCTTTGCAGTTTATATTTTAAAACATACGAAGCAAAACAAAAAAGATAGATTAACTGCGTACTTCTGCTTTTTGCAGTATATATGATAACCTTTGAGCCGAAACCTGAACATTGAGCACCTTTTGACGCTTTTATAAAAAAGCCGTCTTTACACTCATTTTTTATAACAGCCTTTATTTCTTTGGGTTTACAGGCAAAAAACATATCAATAACGGCAGAAAAAACAGACTTTATATAATAAAAATCACAGTAATTATCAACGCCGTCGGTACATTCATAAAGCAATTTTGCACGTTTCTTAATAATATTAAGTTTTTGCGGATTATACCGCCTTGTGGTACTTCCCATTGACAGTATATAGTGATAAAAACATTCTTTATATATTGCAATTTTAGGCGAAAACTTTAAAAGACGCAGATTAAAATCGGTATCTTCAAAAGCCTCGTTTTCGGGCATTTTTACCCCACTGTTTATAATAAATTCCCTTTTGTAAAGTTTATTGCAGGGACTGTCTATAAGATTTTTTGATTTTAATTCGACTATTCTGTTATTTATCTCTTTTCCCTCAACTATACCGTCCTTGGCACTTATTTCAGAGACGCTTTTGCCGTTTTCCATATAGTAACCGCACATTACAATATCGGCATTGGTTTTTTGTATCTTTTCATACATAAATGAAAGCATATCATTGTCGATATAATCATCGCAATCAACGAAACAAAGATAATCTCCGTTTGCTTTACTCATACCCAAATTTCTTGCAGTGGACGCTCCGCCGTTTTCCTTTGATATATACTTAATTCGCCCATCTGCAAACTGACGGCAGATTTTTTCACTGCCGTCGGTCGAGCCATCATTTATAATTAAAACCTCAAAATCGGTAAATGTTTGGTTAAGTACCGAATTAATACAACGCACAAGTGTACTCTCAGCGTTATATACGGGAATTATTATGCTGATTTTACACATATCAGTAACGGTATTTACCGTCGGCAACACGCTTTAAATGTTCGCCGTAGGGAGATTTGCCGTATTTGGATGCAGATTCAAGCAGTTTTTCTTTTGTAATCCAACCGTTTACGTAGGCGATTTCTTCAACCGCCGATACCATAACGCCCTGCCTGTTTTCGACCACCTTTACAAACTCGGTTGCCTCTGCAAGTGAGTCCATAGTTCCCGTGTCAAGCCAAGCGTAGCCCCTGCTTAAAGTAATTACATTAAGAGAGCCGTCCTCCAAATAAAGTCTGTTAAGGTCGGTTATTTCAAGTTCTCCCCTTGCAGACGGTTTTACCTTCTTTACAAGTTCGGTTACCCTGTTGTCGTAAAAATAAAGTCCCGTTACGCAGTAATTTGACTTCGGATTTTTAGGCTTTTCCTCTATCGAAACAGCCCTGCCGTTCTCGTCAAACTCAACTATTCCGAAACGTTCGGGGTCATCAACGTAGTAACCGAAAACGGTAGCACCGTTTTCCCTGCTTGCCGCTTCACGAAGATGTTTTGTAAGACCTCCGCCGTAAAATATGTTATCTCCGAGTACCATAGCACAACTGTCGCCGTCTATAAACTTTTCGCCTATTATAAACGCCTGTGCAAGACCGTCAGGTGACGGCTGTACCTCATAGGAAAGATTAATACCGAAATTTGAGCCGTCACCCAACAAACGCTCAAAATTAGGTAAATCCGTAGGTGTGGAAATAATGAGAATATCACGGATACCCGCAAGCATAAGCGTTGACAGCGGATAATAAATCATAGGTTTATCGTAAACGGGTAAAAGTTGCTTTGAAGTTACCATAGTAAGCGGATAAAGACGTGTTCCGCTACCACCTGCAAGAATAATTCCTTTCATACTAAAATCCCCTTTTAAGCCAATTTTACTTCTATGTTGTTAATAACAACATCATTTACGGGTTTATCCTGTGCACCTACTGCTACGTTTGCAATAGCGTCTACTACATCCATACCGTCGGTTACCTGACCGAATACCGTATGTTTGAAATCGAGCCACGGCGTACCGCCTAATTCCTTGTAAGCGTTTGTTATTTCTTCGGGGAACCCCCTATCCTTTAACTGCTCCATTTGAGAAAGCATATTATCGGGCACTTCGTTTGCCTGAACTATAAAAAACTGACTTCCGTTTGTATTAGGCCCTGCGTTTGCCATAGAAAGCGAACCCCTTAAATTATGAAGAAGCGGTGTGAATTCGTCCTCGAAACTGTTGCCCCATATAGACTCTCCGCCCATCCCTGTACACGTCGGGTCACCGCCTTGTATCATAAAATCTTTAATTACCCTATGAAAAATAAGTCCGTCATAATAACCGCTTTTTGCGTGTTCTGTAAAATTCTCGACCGCTTTCGGTGCGTACTGTGGAAAAAGTTTTACCGAAATACTACCCATATTGGTATTAATTACGGCAAATTCCTCGCCAGACTTTATTTCTTCAAGTTGTAAACAAGACATAGACAAATCTCCTTAATTTTCCTTTTTCTCATTTTAACATTTTTTTACCAATTTTACAACCATTAATTAAAATGTTTATATATTTCTTCTGCCACGCTCTTACTGATACCCTTTACGCTTGACAGTTCTTCGGCGGTTGCCGCCTTTACCGCTTTGAGTGTTTTAAAATGTTTAAGCAGTAAATTTGCCCTACTAATCCCCACTCCTTTTATTTCGGTAAGTTCTGAATTTAACATTTTCTTACTACGCAGTTTTCTATGATAACCTATTGCAAAACGGTGAACCTCGTCTTGAATTTCGGTTACAAGAGTATAGGCACTTCTGTTCGCCTTTATGGCTATATCTCCGCCAAACTGTGCTATTGCTCGGGTACGGTGTTTTGAATCCTTTACCATACCGAAAAGCGGAATTTCAAGATTATGTTTTTTAAGAACGGGAATTACCGCCGAAACCTGACCTATACCGCCGTCAAGCAGTATTAAGTCGGGAAGTGTTGCAAACCCCTCGTCTTCACCCGTTTCGTACTCGTTAAATCTGCGGTCAAGAGCCTCTGCCATAGAACGGTAATCGTCCTGACCTGAAAAGGTTTTGATTTTAAATTTTTTATATGCGTTTTTATACGGTCTGCCGTCTTTATAGACTATCATACCTGCTACGTTTTCTTCCCCTGCGGTATTTGAAATATCGTAGGCTTCGATATATCGAGGCACGTTTTCAAGTCCTAACAGTCTTGACAGTTCGTTAAGTGCCGACATCTCTCTACCGCTTCTCTCGGTTTTCTGTGCAAGATTATCGGCGGCGTTTCTTTTACACATTTCGACAAGTGTTTTCTGTTCTCCTGCCTTTGGAAGAACAAAGGTTACTTTTTTACCCGATTTGTGCATAAGCCATTGTTCTAATACTTGCTTTTCTTCAAAATCACTGTCAAGCAGTATTCTTTGCGGAACTTCGTTTTTATCAAGATAATACTGTTGCAAAAATTCTGCATACATACTCTGTCGGTCAAAAACACCGTCAACAAAAAAGTGTTTTTTATCGGTAAGCATATTATTCCTGAATATAAACACGCTCACACACGCCATCTCGCCTATTAAAGCAGATGCGAAAACATCCTGACTTTTATAGGTACACATAACCACCTTTTGCCTTTCTTTGAGTTTTTTGACGGCATTTATTCTGTCCCTCATCTTTGCGGCATACTCAAAATCAAGATTTTCTGCCGCCTTTTCCATTCTTTCTTCAAGGTCTTTTATCATATCGGCATTTTCGCCGTGCTTTATAAAATCTTTTGCAGAGTTTACCGTTTCTAAATATTCGTCAAGCGGAATATTCCCCCTGCAAGGTGCATCACATCTTCCTATATGATAATTAAGGCACGGTTTTGACACCTTATCAAAAGAACGGTTACAGTCGGGCAGTTTGAATATTCTTCGTACCTCGTCTACCGTATCTTTTACCACATAGGAAGAATAATAAGGACCTATATATTCTCCGCTGTTATCCGTTATGTTTGAAGTGGTTATCTTTTTCCATTTATCATTCGAAATTTTAATATAATGATACCCTTTATCGTCCTTTAAAAGTATATTATACTTTGGCATATTTTGCTTTATAAGTGAGTTTTCAAGTATCAATGCCTCAAACTCGCTGTCGCATATTATATACTCAAAATCGTCTACGTTTGCAACCATTCTCTTTACCTTTTCGGTATGTTGGTTACCCGAGCCGAAATACTGCGTTACCCTGTTTTTAAGTGCTTTTGCCTTACCGATATATATAATTTCTCCGTCTTTATTCTTCATTATATAAACGCCTGCATTAAGCGGCAGTTTATTTGCCTTTGCCTTTAATTCGTTTAGTTTTTGAGAGTCGGCATAAATATTCAAAATCTCACCTACTTGAATTTAATATAAAAATAGTATATACTTTTTTACGGGGGCTGATTATGAAAAGGTGCATATTCGTATTATTAATGGTTTTAAGTGTTTTTCTTTGCTCTTGCGATGTTAAAAAAGATACACCCAAATCGGACAAAACCGAAAGTGTAGTAATAAATATGCCCACCGATGATACAGTAAACGGTTACCGCACAAAACCGAAAGCAAGAACCAACGTTTCAAAAAACGTGTATTATGCAAATAAAAACACCAAAAAATTCCATTTAAAAAGTTGCCCGTTATCAAGCAAAATAAAAAGCGAAAATCTATATACTACTAACAACAGAGCAGAACTTAAAAGCAAGGGTTACTGTCCTTGCACCAATTGTAAACCTTAATATAATTTTACAACAACACATATATTTTTTCAATAATGATTTATTATGAAAAAAAGTTTGCCGTAAAAACAAAAAAGTGCTAAAATATATATAATAACTGATGGGGGTTTGATATGAAAACCTATACTATAATAGCCGGCGTAAACGGAGCAGGAAAATCAAGTCTGACAGGTGTATTGCGTGCTCAGAAAAACAATCTCGGTAAAATAATTGATGTAGATAAGTTAACTTTTGAAAACGGCGGAAATCCTATTGAGGGTGGCAAAAAAGCCATATCAATAATTGATGAATGTTTAAGCAAAGATATTTGTTTTTCTCAGGAAACCACTTTATCAGGACATAAAACTTTAAACACAATTAACAAAGCAATTGAAAGAGGTTATTATATTCGCTTGTTTTATGTTGGCTTAAATACTGTTGAAGAGAGCATTGCAAGAATTGAGAACCGAGTATTAAAAGGCGGTCATAACATTAAAGATACAGATGTTAAGAGAAGATTTGCAAAAAGATTCGAAGATTTACTGAATATTTTAAGTTACTGCAACGAAGCAACTTTTTTTGATAATGAAAACGGTTTTGTTAAGGTTGCTGAATATAAAAATGATGAAATACTGACAGTTGGCAAATACAAGCCTGATTGGTTAAATGAACTGATTGAGATGTTTAATAAATAAGCAAGAAAAAGGGACTGCGACGGCAGTCCCTTAATTTTAATTTGACACTATTGAATAGTAAACCTTTGCGGTAATCTTATATATTATCGCATAGAAAATTCCAAAGCACAAATACGCACCTACGTTTACAAGTATAATGAATTTGAGATTAGACAGATTAAACAGTTGCAGTATTTTCCACACAAGCGGAAAAGCAAATCCCAAATGAAGTCCTGCAAAAAGAAGCGGTGCAAAAAATACCGTAAGTATTTGGGAATTTATGCTCTTCTTTATATCCTGTTATTTTTTATATTAATCCCTGTCATTCCTATCTGTCTCTGCATTCAGATTGCGGTTGGTATCAGGAAATATCTCGTTAAGAAAAACAAAAGCATATCTCTTGGCAAATCTATTTATATAAACATTTTTGAGAGCAGATAATTTTTCTGCTCTTTTAATTTTGTCAAATAATTT
>CALGCE010000261.1 GCA_937884625.1 uncultured Clostridia bacterium | reverse complement strand
GGTTATCTTTTTAGCCTTTACAAGTTCTACAACCTTTTCAATAATCGCCTCACTCGTAGTAGTAGGCGGTATGGACTTAATATCTATACAGTTATTTGGCTTATCGTACTCGTAAGTACCCCTCACCTTAAAACTGCCTCTGCCCGTTTCATATATTTTCTCCATTTCACTGCGGTCGTACAAAAGTTCTCCGCCAATCGGAAAATCGGGTGCTAAAAGGGTATCGGCAACGTCTATATCATTATCCTTTATATATGCTACCGTAGTGTCACATACCTCGCCCAAATTAAAAGGACAAATAGAACTTGCCATACCTGCCGCTATACCCATATTGGCATTTACAAGTACGGTCGGAAAGGTAACGGGAAAGAGTACGGGCTCTTTCATAGTCGCATCGTAGTTATCGACAAAATCCACCGTATCCTTATCAATATCGCTGAAAAGTTCTGCCGATATGGGGGCTAGTTTTGCCTCGGTATAACGTGCGGCGGCACACTGCATATCACGGGAATACGCCTTACCAAACGAACCCTTTGACGCTACGAAAGGGTGTAACAGTGCGGCGTGACCTTCGGACAGACGCACCATAGTATCGTAAATTGCGGCATCGCCGTGAGGGTTTAACTGCATCGTTCTTCCGACTATGTTTGCAGACTTAATGGTAGGACCGTTTAAAAGTCCCATATTATACATAGTATAAAGCAGTTTTCTGTGCGACGGTTTAAAACCGTCAATTTCGGGAATTGCACGGGATACTATAACGCTCATAGCATAAGGCATAAAGTTGGACTTTAACGTTTCAGTTACCTGCCTATCAACAACGGTACCTGCCCCTGCAATATAGGCGTTTGTATTCTTTGGCTTTTTTGGTGTATTGTCTTCCTTTTTCTTTCTCGGAGCCATTAAACTTTCTCCTTTAACTTATATCGGCATCTTCCATATATAAATAGCCGTTCTCCGCAATATAATCTTTTCTTCCCGTAAGATTGTCGCCCAAAAGCAAATCAAACATTTCGCTTGTAGCGGTGGCGTCCTCGGGCATTATTTTTATAAGACGTCTCGTCTGAGGATTCATAGTAGTAAGATTCATCATATCGGGTTGGTTTTCGCCAAGTCCCTTTGAACGCTGTAAATTGTACTTTTCGTTACCTATTTTATCGAGAATGTCCTTTTTTTCGTTCTCGTCATACGCAAAATAGGTCATAGACTTGGTATTTATTTCATAAAGCGGTGTTTCGGCAATAAACACCCTACCCTCGTTTATCAGAGTAGGCATAAGACGGTAAATCATTGTAAGAATAAGAGTTCTTATATGAAAACCGTCAACGTCCGCATCGGTACATATTATTATCTTATTCCACCGCAAATTTGCCATATCAAAATTTGACAGACTTTTATTTGCCTTTGATTTTACCTCAACTCCGCAACCTAAAACTTTAAGCAAATCGGTGATGATTTCGCTTTTGAAAATCTTATCGTATTCTGCTTTGAGGCAGTTAAGTATTTTCCCTCGTACCGGCATAATAGCCTGAAAAGACGCATCTCTTGCAAGTTTACACGAACCTAGTGCCGAATCACCCTCAACTATATACAGTTCTCTTTCTGACACATCTCTGCTTCTGCAATCGACAAACTTTTGCACCCTGTCAACCATAGAGTTGCCCGTTGCAAGGGTTTTTTTAAGGTTTATTCTCTCCCGTTCGCTTCGTTCACGGCTTCTTTTATTAACAAGAACTTGGTCGGCAATTTTATCGGCTTCTGCCTTGTTTTCGATAAAGTATACCTCTAACTGATGACGTAAAAATTCGGTCATGGCATCGCAAATAAACTTATTCGTAATGGATTTCTTGGTCTGGTTTTCATAAGAGGTCATTGTAGAGAAAGAGGAAATAACAAGTACCATACATTCCTCTACATCGGAAAAGGTTACCTTGCTCTCGCCCGACTTATATTTATTAGTCTGTTTAATATAATTATCAACCGAATAAACAAAGGCATTTCTTACCGCCTTTTCAGGTGCACCCCCGTATTCAAGCCAACTTGAATTGTGATAATACTCCTTTAAGACGTGGCGGTTTGAAAAGCAAAGAGCAACATTTATTTTTACCTTATATTCAGGCTTGTCCTCTCTGTCCCTGCCCTTTCTTTCGGTCTGCCAGAACTGTACGGAAGTAAGTTTCTCCTCTCCTGCAAACTCGTTTACATAATCTCTTATACCGTTGTCATATTTTATCTCGGTTTGAATGAAATGTGCACCCTGCTGTTCTTTGAAAACGAAAAGCAGACCGTCATTTACAATAGCCTGACGTTTAAGCGTATCCAAAAAATACTCTTTTGGAATATTTATATCGGTGAAAACATCTATATCGGGTTTCCATTTGGTTTTAGTGCCCGTATCTTTCCCCGAATACGGTTCTTTTTTAAGTCCTCCTACATTATAACCCTTTTCAAAGTGCAGATTATATTTATATCCGTCTCTTTTGATTTCAACGTCCATATACTCCGCCGCATACTGCGTTGAGCAAAGACCCAATCCGTTTAAACCTACCGAATACTCGTAATTCGCACCCTCGTTGGTATTATATTTACCGCCTGCATACAGTTCACAGTACAAAAGTTCCCAGTTAAAGCACTGTTCTTTATTGTTAAAATCTACGGGAGCACCTCGACCGAAATCCTGAACCTCAATAGAGCCGTCGGCAAAATGGGATACTATTATCTTCTTACCGTATCCCTCACGGGCTTCATCAATTGAGTTTGATATTATTTCAAATACCGAATGTTCACAACCGTCAAGACCGTCGGAGCCGAAAATAACACCGGGACGTTTTCTTACCCTGTCGGGACCTTCAAGTTTTTTTATACTCTCGTTACCGTATTCGACATTGGTTTTAGCCAACTTAGTCTACCTACCTTACAATTTACAATATTATACAGTCTACATTATATACCACATATAGTATTTTCGTCAAGCAAAATAAAATTTAAGCACAAAAAAACCCACACTCAAACAAATGTGGGCTTTGGACTTATTGACTTGTATAATATTTATTACCGTAGTATTTTCTATAATACTTAGATATTTTTTTATCTGTTTCATTTAAGACTACGCCTAAAATTTTACAACCGCTTTTTTCAAGTTGGTTTCTTACGTTAAGTACCGCTTTTCTGCTTATTTTATGGTTTGATACAACTATTATCGCACCGTCACAACAGGACGCTATTACCGCAGCATCAATTACCATACCAAGCGGAGGAGAATCTATCAATATATAATCATAGTTGCCCGACAGACTTTCAAGCATATCCTTAAACTTACCGTTTTCAATAAGTTCTACGGGATTTGGCGGAAAATGTCCTGAAAAAATAACATCAAAATTCTCATTTTGGGTTTTGTATAAAACATCGTTTATATCCGCAAGTCCCGAAAGCACTTCTGATATACCCTGTATATCTTTTGAACGCATATTATTTTTCAGCATAACCGATTTACGCATATCACAGTCGATAAGCAGTGCTTTTTTATCGGCATCTGCAAAACTCTTTGCGAGTTCGGTTGCAATAGTACTCTTACCTTCGTTTTCATTACTGCTGGTAACAACTATGGTCTTAATACTTTTTCCGCAGAAAAAAACGTTGGTTCTGAGTGTTTTATATGCCTCGTTTGTTAAATAATCATTTGTAGTAGACGTATTAAAAGTTACCTTTTTTACAGAACTTGCTGAATACTCCAAAGAATCCGTATTCGGTAAATTATCGTTTTGCATATTTAGCACCTGCCGTTCTTCTGTACGATTCGTAATGCTTTCCTCTGCCGTCATTATACGGTATAACGCCCAGAGCAGTAAGACCTAAAAACTTTTCTACATCTTCCTCGCTGTTTATCTTGTCGTTTAGGAAGTATGACGCAAAGACAATCGCCACTGCAAAGAAAATACCTATTAAAAATCCGTAAAACACGTTTGAGCGGAGGTTGGGACTTGACGGAGAAAGCGGCAAATTAGCCTGTCCGTACGGAGTAATATAATCCACCCTCATAATTTCGGTCATTTTATCCTCTGCAACATCACAAACCGTATCGGCAATAAGTTTTGACTTCTTAGCATCATCTGTCGTGACGTTGATAATTATCGTTCTTGTATTATTCGGTATCTCAACACTGATACAGCCTTTAAGAGCACCGTAATTGTAATCAAGGTTAAGTTTTTTTATTACTTCTTCTAAAACCGCACGGTCGGTTATAAGTTCCTTATAGTCAAGTGACAGATAACTTGCTATCGAAAAATCCGACGTGCTTATAGTCTCTGAATCCGAATTTGAAACATATAGTTTTACATTGGAAGTGTATTTTGGCGTACATAAAAACTTAGTGTACAAAAACGACAGCAACACAAAAGCCAAAATCACCAACAAAACGGTAAACTTTTTCTTTGCAATTTGAAGAAAAAATCCCCTGAAATCAATATGATAAGGATCCGTATTTCTAATATCGTTATCCATTATATCGCCCCTGTATATCAATTAATAATCATAATAACAAAAAATATCGATAAAGTCAAGTTTTAAAACACCGCACTTGAATATAACTGCAAAATATGTTAATATTATGCAGGTGATATATATGTTTTTAAAAAGTTCATTTGATTATCTTATAGTAGGACTTGGAAATATCGGTATGGAATATGAAAACACCAGGCATAATGCAGGGTTTATGGCAGCAGACAGATTGTCACAAAAGTTCAGTTTCGATTTTAACCGCCATAAACTCGATGCGGTATACGGCGAAACGGTGATAGCCTCAAAACGTGTAATAGTTGCAAAACCGCAAACTTTTATGAATAATTCTGGACGGTGCGTAACAAAAATTGCTTCGTTTTATAAAATACCGTACGACAAGGTAATAATAATATTTGACGATATATCACTTGACGTAGGCAAGATAAGATTACGCTCAAAAGGCAGTGCCGGAGGTCACAACGGTATGAAAGATATTATACAACTTTCGGGCACAGAAGATATAATGCGTATTAAAATAGGCGTAGGTGCAAAACCGCACCCCGATTATGACCTTGTAAAGTGGGTACTCGGTAAAATACCGACAGAACAAAAGGAAGAATTTTTAATGTCGGTAAATAATGCCGCCGATGCAGTGGAGGAAATCATTGCAAACGGTATGCAGAGTGCTATGAACAAATACAGTAAATAACAGTATGAAATTTTTATTTGATATATTAAGAAGAGAAACCGATTATCAAAGACTTGTAAATGCGGTATCAGCAGGCGACATGCCGCTTGTCGCATCGGGACTGTCGCATATACACAAAGCACTGTTATCGGCAGGACTGTGTGTTCATACGGGCAAAAAAGCAGTTCTTTTAACCGAGGACGAAGCAACTGCCTCAAACCTTTGCGACGATGTTTCATCTTTGGGATTAAGGGCGGTAAATTTTCCGTCAAGGGATTATAACCTTACCCGTATGAGCGGTTACTCAAAAGAATACGAACAAAAAAGGATAGACACCCTGTCAAGACTTCTTGACGGGGACTTTGACCTGCTTACAGTATCGGTGGACTCGGCACTTATGTACACCGTACCAAAGGAAGTTTTAAAGTCAAATCTGTTTAAAATATCGTCGGGAGATACTGTAAACATCACAGAACTTTGTGACAAACTCGTATCAAGCGGTTATATAAGAAGCGAACTTGTAGAGGGCAAAGGTCAGTTTTCGGTAAGGGGCGGAATAATCGACCTTTATCCTATATCCGCAAAAAGTCCCGTAAGAATAGAACTGTGGGGCGATGAGGTTGACAGTATTTGTGAATTTGATATAGGGACCCAACGCAGAGTAAACACATTAGACTGTACCTCAGTATGTCCTGCAAATGAACTTACCTACAACACAAAAGGACTTGCAAAAAAACTTGAAGAGTACCTTAATAATACCAAAAAACTAAACGAAAATGCCAAAAATTATATTAAAGAAGATATAAACAGACTGCAAAGTGGTCTTACGGTTTCTCAGGATTTATATATACCGTTTCTTTATGAAAAGCAGTCTACCGTTTTCGACTATCTTAAAGATGCAATAATGATAGTTTGTGAACAAGGTAATATCAGAGAGCGTCTTAAAAGTATAAAGTGGCAACACCACGAAGATACTACAAGACTGTTAGAAGAAGGTTTTTTGACAAAATACACCTCAAAATTATGGCTTGAAAGCGAAGAATTAAAAGAATATACAAAAAATGCCGTTTATTTTGAAAACTTTCCTCGTGCGACCTATGAAACACCGCTTAAAGAACTTATATCCTTTAATTTAAAGCGTTCTACCGCTTGGAGTGGCGATATATCGGTACTTACGGAGGATATTCAGTATATAAGGGAAACAGGCGGTTGTGCTGTTATATTGGCAGGAGAAAAAAGGTCTGCCGATGTGCTGACAAGGCAACTGAACGAAAAGGGAATGAATGCGGTGTTTACAGAAAGTGCCGATACACTGCCCGAAAGAGGAGTGTTCGTACTCTGCGGAGGACTGTCGAGCGGATTTGAACTTCCCTCAATAAAGTTTTTGCTTATTACGCACAGATATATAGCGTCCGACACAAAACGCAGACAAAAAAGACCGAAAAACGCCAAAGAAATAGGCTCTCTTGACGAACTCAAAGCAGGTGACTATGTAGTTCACACCGCACACGGAATAGGAATTTTTACGGGTATAAACCGCATAACAAATTCGGGCGTTACAAAGGATTATATAACTATAAAATACAGCGGAAGCGACGTTCTCTATGTGCCCGTAACACAACTTGACCTTGTATCAAAATATATAGGCAGTGCAGAAGAAGGAAGCATCAAACTCAACCGTTTAGGCGGTTCGGATTGGCAAAGGACAAAAAGCAGAGTAAAATCGGCGGTTAAGGATATGGCAAAACAACTTACTGCTCTTTATGCCAAAAGAATGGCGACAAAGGGTTATGCATTTTTGCCCGATACAGACCTGCAAAACAACTTTGAGCGAAGATTTGAGTATGAAGAAACAGAAGACCAATTAAGATGTATAAATGAAATAAAGGGCGATATGGAAAGAGAAATACCTATGGACCGTCTGCTTTGCGGTGATGTAGGATTCGGAAAAACCGAAGTGGCACTCCGTGCCGCTTTCAAGTGCATAAGCGAGGGTAAACAGTGTGCCCTGCTCGTTCCTACCACCATTCTTTCAATGCAACACTATAATACCGTAATCCGCCGTTTCGGCGATATGCCCGTAACGGTTAAACTGTTAAATAGGTTCGTACCGCCAAAACAACAGCAGAAAATTATTTCCGACCTTTCGTGCGGAAGAATTGATATGGTAATAGGCACCCACAGACTAATATCCAAAGACGTAAAGTTTAAGGACATCGGTCTTGTAATAATAGACGAAGAACAGCGTTTCGGCGTAGCACAAAAGGAACGTCTTAAAGAACTTTACCCGTTTGTGGATATATTGACACTGAGTGCAACGCCCATACCGAGGACGCTCAATATGGCAATGTCGGGACTTAGGGATATGTCATCAATAGACGAGGCTCCGGGCGACCGCCACCCCGTACAAACCTACGTTTTAGAACAAAATGACGGCGTTATTATTGATGCTGTAAACAAAGAATTAAGGCGTGGCGGTCAGGTATATTACCTGCATAACAGGGTCGAAACGATAGTATCCTGTGCGTCAAAACTTAAAACGAAACTTCCAAATGCACGTATAGGCATAGCACACGGAAAGATGAGTGAAGAGGAACTAAACGACGTATGGCAAAAACTCGTCGATAACGAAATAGATATATTGGTATGCACTACCATAATAGAAACGGGCGTTGACGTACCTAATGTAAACACACTTATTATAGAAAATGCCGACCGTATGGGACTTTCCCAACTTCATCAGTTGCGTGGTAGAGTAGGCAGGTCACCCAGAAGAGCCTACGCATATTTTTGTTTTGGCAGGAATAAGCAGTTGTCCGATGTAGCATCAAAACGTCTTGAAGCCATAAGAGAGTTTACCGAATTCGGTTCAGGCTTTAAAATAGCAATGCGTGACCTTGAAATAAGGGGTGCAGGAAGTATTTTAGGCGGTGAACAGCACGGCAATATGGAGGCGGTAGGATACGATATGTATCTTAAACTGTTAGCCGATGCAGTAAATGAGGAAAACGGTATAGAATCCCACGAGGAGGCGGTATGTACCATTGACCTTAATATATCAGCCCACATACCCGAAAGTTATATCCGCTCTCTATCTGCAAGGCTCGGTATTTACAAGCGGATAGCCAATATAAAAACAGATGATGACGTAAGTGATGTTATAGACGAACTCTGCGACCGTTTCGGCGAGCCTCCCAAATCGGTTATGGGACTTATAGATATTGCACTTTTAAGAAATAAGGCAAGTCTTGCGGGAATTACCGAGATTACGGGTACGCAAACAAGTGCCGTACTGCATCTTACACATATTGATACGCAAACAGCCTCAAAATTAAGTGACGGATTTAAAAACCGCTTTATACTTTCCGCTACGGGCGAGCCTCGTTTTATAATAAAACTTGCTCCAAAACAGAAAATGAGTGAACTTGTAACCGAACTTGCAAAATTTTTGTAGACTTTTAATGATTGTTGTTATATAATTGATGTAATGTAAATGTTTAAACGGAGGAATTTTATAATGAATTTGTTAAAAAAATTTGCAACTGCCGTACTTGCGATTGCTTTGGTGCTCTCAATTACGGGTTGTCACAAGAAAAACGAAATTGCCGTTAAGGTGGGCGATGTTAAGTTTACGTCGGCGTATTATATGTGTGCACTTATAAATGCCGATACCGAAGCACGCAGTAAGGTTGACGAGCAACTTAAAGAAGATGAAAAAGCAGACACTTCAAATGTTGACTACTACTCACAAAAGATTGAAAAGACCGATTATGTTAAATGGGTACAAAAAACGGCTCTTAATAATCTTAAAAAGATAGCAGCGTATAAAATTAAATGTAAAGACGAAAAACTTACCCTTGATAAAGAAACCAAATCAAACGCCGAAATGTATGCATCTTACTATTGGTCAAACTACGGATATTCACAGACCTTTGAGCCAAACGGCGTAGGCGAAGAAACCTTTAAAGAATATATGACCGATACTTATTATTCAAACCTCTACTTTGAACATATCTACGGTAAGGGCGGTAAAAAGGAAATCGCCGCAGATAAGGTAAAATCAACAATGCTTGAAAACTTTGTTATAGCAGATGTTTTAGAGGCTGATTTCAGCGGAAAAGAAGATAGCGAAAAGGATGACATAAAGGCAAAGTTTAACGGTTATTTGGACGCTCTAAAAAAAGGCACCAAAGACTTTGAAACGGTATATCACGAGTATAACGGCGATGAGCACCAAGATGAGCAGTCAGAGCAAACCGATGAATTAAAACCGCTTGATTCCCACGCAACCATACTCGGTGCAAAAGATACTTCCTATGAGTCTGACCGCTACGATACCGCAAAAGCAATGCAGATAAATGAGATAAAACTTGTTGAGGACGAGGACAATTCAGGTATTGCAATCATAATCAAAAAGAATATTGCGTTAGACCCGTATTACCTTGAAAATCTTGACATGAGCGTCCGCTATCTTATCGCACAGGACGAATATGACGAGGATATTGAAAAGTTTATCAAGACGTTAAAGGTTGAAAAAACCGACTACGCAATCAACCAATTTAAGGTTAAAAAGATTAAATATCCCGAACAAGCACAAACAGCATAACTGAAAAATTTTGTTTTACAATGAAAGCCTACCGCTTATGTGTAGGCTTTCATTTTTTATGAATATTCAGTATTATGTGCATATTTTTGCATATCTAATTAAAATATGCTTGACAAATAGGGTAAATGCGTGTATAATTATTGCATATTTATTCAAAACAATGCATATTAAGGAATTTTGATTATGAAAAAGGTTTTTATTGACGGAAGTGTGGGTACTACGGGACTTCGCATTTTCGAACGGCTTGAAAAAAGAAAAGACATTGAACTTATAACTCTGCCCGAGCAGTTGCGGAAAGACACAAATGCACGCAAGACAATGCTAAATAGTGCGGATATTGCGTTTTTGTGTCTGCCCGACAGTGCCGCTACCCAGGCGGTCGGTATGGTAGAAAATGATAATACCGTAATAATTGATACTTCAACCGCCCACCGTACTAATGAAGACTGGACCTACGGTTTTCCCGAGATTGGCGGTCAAAGGCAAAAAATTAAAAATTCAAAGAGAATTGCAAATCCCGGCTGTCACGCAAGCGGTTTTGTATCGCTTGTTGCTCCGCTCGTGGAGAACGGTATTATAAATAAGGACGCCATGCTTTCTTGTTTTTCGCTTACGGGATATTCGGGTGGCGGAAAAAAGATGATTGCCGATTATGAAAATAACAGCGAAAGCCTTGTAGCACCGAGAGTTTACGGACTTAACCAACAACATAAGCCCCTCCCCGAAATGTCAAAGGTATGCGGACTTGACAATATGCCGATTTTTTCTCCCATAGTATCTTCTTATTACAGCGGTATGCAGGTAACGGTTCCGATTTTTGCAAAACAGATAAACGGGGATATTGAAAAAATAAAGTCTGTATATAAGAATTATTACACAGGTAAAATCATACGCTTTATTGACAGTGCCGACGAAAACGGATTTTTAAGTGCCGATACACTGTCTTACAATGACGGTATGCAAATATGCGTTTATGGAAATAATGATAGAATAACCCTTGTTTCACGTTTTGATAATTTAGGAAAGGGTGCGTCGGGTTCTGCGATACAGAATATGAATATCGTGCTCGGTGCAGACGAAGAAACAGGACTTAATTTGTGAGGTTTTTAAACAATGGAAATAAAAATAATTGACGGCGGTATTTGTGCCGCAAAGGGATTTAAAGCAAGTGGCGTACACTGCGGAATACGGAAAAACAGGACTAAAAAGGACTTGTCTTTGATATTCAGTGAAAAAAAAGCCACGGCGGCTGCGGTTTATACAACCAATCTTGTTAAGGGTGCACCTTTAACGGTTACAAAGAAACATCTTGAAAACGGTTTTGCACAGGCGATAGTATGCAATAGCGGAAATGCCAACACCTGCAATGCAAACGGTTTAGAAATTGCCGAGGAAATGGGCAAACTTACAGCAGATGCACTCGGTATTGATTGTGACGATATTGTAGTATCCTCTACGGGTGTAATCGGCGAACCGCTTGACATAACGCCGATTAAAAACGCAGTACCTACGCTCGTTAAAAATCTTTCTTACAGCGGAAGCAGTGACGCATCGGAGGGTATAATGACCACCGATACGGTAAAAAAAGAAGTTGCAGTAGAGTTTTGTTTAGACGGAAAGATGTGTCATATAGGCGGTATAGCAAAGGGAAGCGGAATGATACACCCCAATATGGCGACAATGTTGGTATTTATAACAACCGATACGGCTATTTCGTCAAATATGTTACAAAAAGCACTTTCAAGCGATATTACAAATACCTTTAATATGGTAAGTGTTGACGGGGATACCTCAACTAACGATATGGTAACGGTACTTGCAAACGGTATGGCGGAAAACACCGAGATTACCGAAGAAAATGAGGACTATAAAACATTTATGTCAGCACTTAACACCGTAACGGTACATCTGTGCAGAATGATAGCAGGTGACGGAGAGGGTGCTACAAAACTTCTTGAATGTAAGGTAGACGGTGCCAAAAGCGAGAGCGTTGCAAAAACGGTTGCAAAGAGCGTTGTATGTTCAAGTCTTTTAAAGGCGGCAATGTTCGGTGCAGATGCCAATTGGGGACGTGTTCTTTGTGCTATCGGGTACAGCGGAGCCGACGTTGACATAAATAAAATAGACGTGTATTTTAAAAGTAAGTCGGGCGAAATAGCGGTTTGCAAGAACGGTGCAGGGGTACCGTTTTCGGAAGAATACGCAAAGACGGTACTACTCCAAAAGGAAATTGAAATTCTCGTAAACCTTAATGACGGTAAGAATACTGCTACCGCTTGGGGTTGCGACCTTACCTATGATTACGTCAAGATAAACGGCGATTACAGAACATAAAGAAGGTATTAAAATGCAAAACAAAATTTCAAATACAGAACGCACAGAAGTATTAATTCAGGCGTTGCCGTATATAAAGAGGTATACGGGAAAGACGGTCGTTATAAAATACGGCGGTAACGCTATGATAGACGAGCAGTTAAAAGCACAGGTTATGCAAGACATAGTTCTTTTATGGCTTATAGGTGTCAAAATCGTGCTTGTTCACGGCGGAGGTCCGGAAATCAGCGAACTTATGGGCAAACTCGGCAAAAAGTCGGAGTTTATCGACGGACTTCGGGTTACCGATAAAGAAACGGTCGATATAGTACAGATGGTACTTGCAGGTAAGGTAAATAAGACGCTTGTTAATCTGCTTGAAATGAACGGCGGAAAGGCAATCGGACTTTGCGGAATGGACGGAAAACTCATAGAAGCAACCTTTAAGGACGAAAAATACGGTTTCGTAGGCGAAATAACCAAAATAAATATTGACCCCGTAACCGACACCTTGGAGAATGGGTATATACCCGTAGTGTCTACTCTGGGCTGTGATAAAAACGGAAATGTTTATAATATAAACGGAGATACCGCCGCCGCCGCAATAGCAGGTGCTTTAAACGCCGAAAGACTTATTATGATGACCGATATAGCAGGTGTTTTAAAGGATAAAGACGACCCGTCGTCGCTGATACCTAAAATCAGTGTTAAAGAGGCTAAAAGCCTTAAAAAAGAGGGTGTTATTTCAGGCGGAATGATACCCAAAGTGGACTGTTGTATAGACGCTCTTAAAAAGGGTGTTGAAAATGTGGTAATAATGGACGGTACCGTTCCCCACTCGATTATTACCGAACTGCTTACCAACGAGGGTGCAGGAACTATGATTACGGAGTAAACTTATGGATATAAAAGAAAAAGACTTAAAATATGTAGCAGGAACTTATAATAGGTTCCCCGTTGTGCTGACGTACGGCAAAGGTTCTGCCGTTTATGACGAGAACGGTAAAGAGTACATAGATATGGGCTCGGGAATAGCGGTCACGTCTTTTGGTATTGCCGACAGTGTATGGCAAAAGGCTGTTTGTGAGCAGTCGGCAAAGTTGCAACATACATCAAATCTTTATTATACCGAGCCGTGCGTTGTTTTAGCCGAAAAACTTTGTGAAAAAACGGGTATGAGCAAGGTGTTTTTCTCAAATTCGGGTGCAGAGGCAAATGAGTGTGCAATTAAGGTTGCGAGGAAATATTCTGCGGAGAAAAAGGGCGATGACTGTTATACAATAGTAACTCTTAAAAACAGTTTTCACGGCAGAACGCTTACCACACTTTCGGCAACGGGACAGGAGCATTACCACGAACTGTATAGACCGCTCACCTCTGGTTTTATAAGCATTGATGCCGACTTTGACGAGTTTAAAAAGGTCGAAAGCAATTTAAAAATAGCAGGTATTATGTTTGAGTGTATTCAGGGCGAGGGCGGAGTTAAAAATATTGACGAAACCTTTATTAAAAAAATATCCGAATACGCAAATAAAAACGATATACCGCTGATAATCGACGAAGTGCAGACGGGTAACGGCAGAACGGGAAAATTATACTCATATATGAATTACGGTATAAATCCCGATATAGTAACCACTGCAAAGGGACTAGCAGGCGGTCTGCCTTTGGGGGCAACCTTACTGTCCGAAAAGGTAAAAGATGTATTCTCTTACGGTGACCATGGCTCCACCTTTGGCGGAAATCCCGTATGCTGTGCCGCCGCCATAAGCATACTTGACAGGATAGACGATGATTTGCTTTCACAAGTAAAAGAAAAGAGCAAGTATATATTTGATGAACTGTCAAATGCCGACGGAATAGAAAGTGTCAGCGGTATGGGACTCATGATAGGTTTTAAGCCTAAAAAAGGTGCATCACAGGTAGTAAATGAGTGTATGGAAAAAGGTGTACTTTGTCTTACGGCAAAGGATAAAGTAAGACTTTTACCCGCCCTTAACATTCCTTTTGATACACTGAAAACAGCAATAGAAATAATCAAGACCTCGCTTTTGTAAGCGAGGTCTTGATATACAAAAAAACGGAACGACCCGTTCCCTACAAAAACCGAAAACTAATTTATTGACTTTCTTTTATAATTATACTATTATTAAATTAGAAGCGGATTTGTCAGGAGGCTTACAATATGAATAACAACGGAATATCGGATTCAGTAATAAGACGGCTTCCGAGATATTACAGATTTTTAGGCGAACTTAAATCATCGGGTATATCACGGATATCCTCACGGGAACTTTCGGAAAAAATGGGGTCTACGGCAAGTCAAATAAGGCAGGATTTAAACTGTTTCGGCGGTTTCGGTCAGCAGGGTTACGGTTATAATGTAGATATTTTGCAAAGCGAAATAGGTCATATATTGGGACTTGACAAGTCGCAAAGTATGATACTTATCGGCGTAGGTAATTTAGGACGTGCGGTTGCACAACATATTAATTTCGAGTCAAAAGGCTTTCAACTCATAGGATTATTTGACTGTAAAGAGGCTCTTGTAGGACAGATGGTACGAAATCTTCCTATAAGGAACATAACCACTCTTGACGAGTTTTGCCGTGAGAATATGCCGAAAACGGCTGTGCTTTGTATACCGAAAGAATCTGCAAAACAGATTTCAGAGCAACTTTATAAATTAGGTATACGGGGTTTTTGGAATTTCAGTCATTACGATTTGGCTTTTAAATTTCCCGACGTAATAGTAGAAAATATGCATTTTGGCGACAGTCTTATGGCGTTGTCTTTCAGGCTGAATAATGCTAATAACCTTAAACTATGAACACGCTAAAACTTAAAGCCAATGCAAAAATCAATTTAACACTTGATATTACAGGCAAACAAAATGACGGTTATCATTTACTTGATTCGGTAATGCAGTCAATATCTCTTTGTGATACGGTAATGCTTGAAAAAAGCAGTAATATAACGGTCGATTGCAATATAAAAGGCATAGAGGATAATATTGCATATATATCTGCCTTGAAATTTTTTGAGTACACAAACATCTGTGGCGGTGTAAAAATAAGCATAGATAAAAACATTCCGCTTTCTTCGGGTATGGGCGGAGGCAGTGCCGATGCCGCTGCGGTCATCTGCGGACTAAATGCATTGTACGATACTCACCTTAACAAAAAACAACTTTGTGAAATAGGTTTAAGCGTAGGTGCGGATGTTCCGTTTTGTATTATAGGCGGAACTGCAAGGGTAGGCGGTATAGGCGAAAAGGTGGAAAGTCTGCCTTGTATACCTGATTGTTATATAGTAGTTGTAAAATCAGGAGAAAAATCCTCTACCAAAGATATGTACAAAAAACTGGACGGCAAACAGGATTTACCGCAAAAAACGGCAAAAATGACAACTGCGATAAAGAACAGTAATATATATGAAGTGTCATCAAATTTAAGCAATGCATTTTCGAGTGTTTTTGATTATGCCGATATTAAAGATGAGTTTTTAAAAACCGAACCTTTGGGCGTTTCGCTTTCGGGAAGCGGACCTACGGTATTTGGTATATATGATGATAAAAACAAAGCCGAAACGGCGGTAAAAGAATTAAACGGCATACTTACCGTCCCTCAAAAAAGCGGAATAATACTTGAATAAAATTTAAAACTTCTGTCAATATTTTAAGCGACATAAAATTGACAGGAGTTTTTTAAATGAAAAAAATATTAAGCAAGAACATAGAAATAGGAATAATATTCGGTCTTATTTGTGCTATACTGCTCAGTTTTTCAAGATTTAATGCAGAGTGTGACGACCTTAGGGCAAATGTACTTCGTCTTCACATAATAGCAAATTCCGACTCTGCCGCCGACCAAAGTGTAAAACTGAAAGTCCGTGACGAACTACTTAAAAATTCAGGCGTTATATTTAAGGAATGTACAACTCTTGACGATGCTATTATTTCGGCTAATGGCAAAACCGACGAAATATGTGAGATTGCAAACAAGGTATTAAAAGAAAACGGTTTTAATTATACCGCCGGTGCAAAAGTTTGCGACAGTTACTTTGAAACAAGGGAATACGACGATTTCACTCTTCCTGCCGGAACATATAAATCGCTTACGGTAAAATTAGGCAAGGCAAAGGGGCATAATTGGTGGTGCGTAATTTTCCCTGCCGTATGTCTGCCGTCTGCAAGTAATGCATCCCTTGCCGACACAACAAGCAAAGCAAGTGCCACTATGGCACAAAACGGTAAAAAATACGTCATAAAATTCAAAAGTGTTGAAATATATGAGGATTTAAAGAAAAAATTTCAATTTTAAGCGGTCTTTTTTAAATTTATGCTTGATTTTTTTAAAACATTGTGATAAAATTCTAATGTTACTACGAAGAAAGGGGTGACAATGATGAAGGAAGGTATTCATCCACAGTATGAAAAGGTAACTATTAAGTGTGCCTGCGGTGCTGAATTTGAAACACGCTCTACAAAGAAAGACATTCGTTTGGATATTTGTTCTAAATGTCATCCGTTTTTTACAGGTAAGCAAAAATTGGTTGACACAGGCGGACGTGTTGACAGATTCAAAAAGCGTTTTAATATGGAAGATAAATAATTACCTATTCGTCGCAACCGTTTTAATGCGGTTGCGATTTTTTATCTAAAATAACTATTGACACACAGTATATCTTTTTCTATACTTATTATAGGGGGTTATGTTTATGTACAGCAGAATTATTGTAAAATCACAGGCAAAAGAAAGTCTTAAAGGTAAATGGGGAATCGCAATCGGTACGTTTATCGTAAATGCACTTATTATGGGTGCTATAAATCTTGTACCCGGTGTAGGTCAGGTAGGCGGATTGGTTCTTGCAGGCGTGTTTAACGTAGGTATGTCGATAGTTTACCTTGAAATAATAAGGGGTTGGAACTGTCAGTTTGAAGATATGTTCAAGGGATTTAATAATTTCGGAACAAACTGCCTTGCAGGCATTTTGACCACCGTATATACGATTCTTTGGACGTTGCTTTTCATTATTCCGGGAATAGTCAAATCGTTTTCCTATGCAATGACACCGTATATTCTTGCAGACCATCCGGAAATGTCGCCAAGTGAGGCTATTACTGCAAGCCGTATTATGATGGACGGAAACAAAGGCAAACTTTTTGTATTATATTTAAGTTTTATCGGTTGGTTTTTGCTTTGTATTGTTCCGTTCGTATTTCTTTACGTTACGCCGTACATATCGGCATCGGTTGCAAAGTTTTACGATACTATAAAAGACGAAAAGAATTTTACACAACCGCTTTAATATATGATTTATAAAAGAAGTTTTAAGTATAATGGAAAAGTGCGATGGAATAATTGTAATTGCATTTAGACGAATGGAAATCAAAGAGGCTATCATAAGACCGAATAGTGATTTAGAAGAATCTAGTAAATATTACAGACCAAGCCAGCTAATACAAAATGAGTACAAAACAAGTGACTGGTGCAATATTGAGATTGGAATGGCTTTTGGAATGAATATCCCAGTATTACTGTTTATAGATGAATTCATTTCAAGTCAGGATGATGGAATGGAAATAAGAATTGAAATTGCCGTAAACTAAAAAAATGAAAAATGTTCTGTATATTATCGACGACCACAATATGGTCAGGAACGGTTTGAAAAGCTGGCTTGAATCTCGACGCATTGCTAAACGTCGTCCTGAGATAGCGCGTTTATTGCGTAATTTTGGTATGACCGACCTCAAAAGCTTTATTGATGTATCACTTGGATTGACTTTTACGGATACACTGTGGGTAAAGGAAGAGCATTCCGATAGCAAGTGGAAAGATGTTAACCTTTATGACAACGAGTTCAGCGAAATAGTTTCACAGACAGCCTTTATGGGTGGAATATCTGATATTAGTTTTAAAA